>CAILUR010000001.1 GCA_903837445.1 uncultured bacterium
GCCGCATCAAAACCTTTATTCCCGCTCTTAACTCCGGCTCTATCCATTGCCTGTTCTACAGAATCAGCTGTGACTATGCCAAAAGCCACTGGAATACCAGAACTCATACTTACATTTGCCACGCCTTTAGAAACCTCTGAGGCGATATAGTCAAAATGTGGGGTCTCGCCACGCACAATCACGCCAAGTGTAATCATAGCGTCATATTTGTGTTTTTTTACGATATTTACGAGCGCATTTGGTATTTCAAAGCAGCCTGGTGTCCAGTACACATCAATACTCTCCTCGGAAACTCCGTGACGAGTAAGGCAATCTACCGCTCCAGAGAGTAAGTTTTTGCCGAAAAACTCGTTGAATCTGGCGATAACAATACCAAACTTTTTCCCCTTGCCTGTCAAATTCCCTTTAAATTCTTTCATGTCATACCTCCTAAAAGTAAGAAATCAATCAAACCACTGAAATAATAGTATAAAGCATATAGTTTAAAAGGTCAAGTTATATAAGAAATAATTCAAATATGACAGGTCATAGCGAAAACTGCGTTTTATTCCCTGGCTTAATAAAATTTAAATTCGGTAATTAAGCCAAACATTATCATATCCATAGCTACATGCCCCAAAATTATCCCCAAAAGATTTCTATACTTCATATATAACCAGTTCATAAAAACATAGGCTATGAAGAAATTAAAAACTATAAGTACAAGTGTCGCATCTATGTGTCTAACAAAAAAATAAAAAAGAGTTAAGGTAGAAAGGGCCGCTCCTATGATTATTGTATACCGCATCCTAAAATGTTTATGTAAAGCATTGAGCATATATACCCTGAAAAAAAGTTCCGCACATATATTTAGCAATATGAAATATAAAACTATTCCTGGACTCACATATTGATATTTGTAGTAGCCCACCAATTGCACAAAAGCTTTCATCGCCTCCTTAAAATAGGTAAAACAAAAAACATAATTCAAAGTCGTAAAAGAAATACACAGCATAAGAGTAAGCAAGGTCTTGTTAAACTTCATATTCCAACCAGCGTGGGCAAGAGTGATGCCTTCGTTTTTCAAAAGATACAAAGCCAATGCCGAAAAAATCAAAGGCGGCAAAAATGCCACCGGCGTAATAGTTTTGGCAAAAAAGAAATTGGAAACTCCATATAAAACGCTTAGCAAAATCATAAAACCGATAATATAAATTCTATTTAAAAGTTGCTTCATTTAATCTCATCCTTCAATTCTTTGAGTTTGTTCAGCGCTTCTACAGGAGTCATTTCATCCACATTAATTTTTTCCAAAGCATCCGTTAGCTTTTGTTCATTAGAAAAGCTAAACAAGTCAGGTGGAGCATTGTGATAATCTGCACCAGCTATTTTTGATTTGCCATCTTTGGTATAGTTTGCATCTTCTAATTTTTTTAGTATTTTATTTGCCCTGTCTATTATCATTTCTGGCAAGCCTGCAAGCTGTGCCACATGTATTCCATAACTTCTATCAGTGCCACCTTTCACTATTTTCCGTAAAAAAATTATTTTATCACCCCACTCTTTTACCTGTATATTATAATTTTTAACGCCTTCAAGCAATTCTGATATTTCGGTCAGTTCGTAATAGTGTGTGGCAAAAAGCGTTTTAGCTTTTATTTGATTATGAATATATTCCGTAATCGCCCAAGCAATTGAAATCCCGTCAAAAGTACTGGTGCCCCGTCCGACTTCATCCAAAAGGATAAGGGATTTGCCTGTGGCATTGTTTAAGATATTAGCGGTCTCTATCATTTCCACCATAAAAGTGGACTGCCCTCTCGCCAGATAATCAGCCGCACCCACTCTGGTAAATATCTTATCCACTATGCCGATTTTTGCCGCCTTAGCCGGAACAAAAGAACCGGTCTGCGCCATAATGGTAATTATCGCCACCTGTCGCATATAGGTGGACTTGCCAGCCATATTGGGTCCTGTAATGACGCTTATCATTTCATCCTTGCAGTTGAGGTATGTGTCATTACCGATAAATTCATTATAGCCGATATTTTTTTCTATCACTGGATGTCTGCCTTCTTCTATCACAAGCTCTGTCCCAGAGTTTATTTCCGGTCTAACATAATTCCCATTAAAAGCGGTTATGGCAAGTGCTAAAAGACAATCCAGCTCAGCTATTTTTGAGGCTAATGCCTGAATGCCAACAATATGTTTCCCTGCTTCATCCCTAACTTCACAAAATATAGAATATTCCATCGCTTTAATTTTGTCATCCGCTCCAAAAATCATTGACTCATATTCTTTCAGTTGCGGAGTAATAAACCGCTCTGCACTTACCAGCGTCTGCTTTCTAATATAATCTTCGGGGGCGTGTTTAAGTTGTGTCTTACTTATTTCAATATAATATCCAAACACCGAAGTATAACCCACTTTTAAAGAGCCTATACCAGTACGCTTTCTTTCCGACTCCTGCAAAGCGGCTATCCACTGCTTTGCGTCCCCACTAATACTTTTTAATTTTTTTAGTTCAGGACTGTAGTCTGAGTTTATGACTCCACCATCTTTTATGGCTATGGGTGGGTCTTCCACAATGGCACTACCAATAAGTTCGCAGATAGCAGTTAAGGCCTCGTTTAAAAATACAAATCTATTTTTTAAAACTTTTATTTCAGACCTCGTTATGGTCTTCTCGAGTTCGCCTGCGAGTTCAACGGCTTTTTTCAGGGCATTCAAATCTCTGCCATTTATGGACTGACTACCCAGTTTTCCAGCGATACGCTCCACATCCGCTATTTGTCCAAGCACTTCTTTTAAGTTTTCTCTGGTATCAGAGGAATCCACCAGTGCCTGAATTATATCCTGTCTGTCTTTTATTTTTTTAATATCTGTCAGCGGAAACTTTACCCATTTTTTAAGTTCTCTGCCGCCCATAGCTGTTTGAGTATTATCTAACACGCTGAAAAGAGTTGAGAACTTGCCACTTTTTATATTAGCTTCCGTTATTTCCAGATTACGCATACTGACAGCATCTATATGCATATTTTCTTTTTTTGAATAAAGCGAGAGCCGGTTTATATGAAACAAAACCGTTTTTTGAGTTTCGTATAGGCAGGACAACAAAGCTCCGGCAGCCGCAATCACTGATGGCTGGTCTTCTATGCCAAAGCCCGAAAGTTCTTTTGTTTTAAAATGTTCAAGCAGTTTTTCCCGCGCATACGCCGTAGTAAAATACATATCAGGAAAATAATTTATAAAAACAGGTTTCGCGCCAGTCCTAAGTCTGGAGATTAATTTTTTCTCCAGTTGTGTGTCCCCTGCATAAGCTTCTGGTAAAAGAATTTCGGCCGGTCCTATTTTTTCCACTTCATCCACGAGCCGTTCAAAATCTATTCCGTCAAAGTCAGTATCTCCAGCATAAAACTCGCCAGTAGATAAATCAATAAAAGCCATACCAGCAGCTTTTTTTTCAATACAAAGCGACATAATATAGTTATTGGTCTTCCTATCAAGCCCGTTGTCGTCAAGCACTGTCCCTGGAGTAATTATTTTTACAATTTCACGCCTGACAAGCCCTTTGGCGAGCTTGGGGTCTTCCACTTGTTCACAGATAGCGACTTTATATCCATTATTAATAAGTTTTAGTATGTAATTATTTGCCGCATGATACGGTACTCCGCACATAGGCATTTTTACCAAACGCCCTTCACCAGCGCTTCTTGCAGTCAGGGTGATTTGTAAAATCCGAGAAGCAGTATGCGCATCCTCTCCAAACATTTCATAAAAATCCCCCAGAC
>CAILUR010000002.1 GCA_903837445.1 uncultured bacterium
AGGCAGGCCTACAAAAATGAACCTGTTGGAAGGAGAAACAAACAATACTTTAGAGGAGGGCAAAGAATAAACCTATGACAAACGAAATCGATCTGAGAGAAAAACTTATATTGAGTCTGGATATGGATGATATTGCCAAAGCGTATGACTTGATAGAAAAAATGGCACCGTATATAAAATATTACAAAGTGGGGCTGCAGTTGATTACTAAAGACGGGCCGAGAATGATAATGACTTTGAAACGCAAAGGGTCAAAAATATTTTATGACGGGAAATTTTTTGATATTCCTCAAACAGTTTACAACGCGTGTTATGAAGCCACGCGGGCAGGGGTGGATATGATGAATGTGCACGCTCTGGGCGGACCAAAAATGATAGAGTTTGCCAGACGCGGCATAGATGATGCCACTGAAAAAATGCAACTGCCTACAAAACCATTGCTTTTGGCGGTAACGATACTCACGAGTTTTGAAAATAAAGATTTGAAAAAGCACCTTAAAATAGATATGCCACTTAAAAAAATGGTCTTGCACTTGGCAGGTATGGCAAAAAAAGCTGGCGCGGATGGAATAGTATGTTCTCCAGAAGAAGTTAAAATAATAAAAAAAACTTTTGGCAAAGATTTTATTGTGGTGACTCCTGGGATACGCCTCGCTGGGAAAATGAAAAAAGATGATCAGGAAAGAATAAAAACTCCATTTGAGGCCATAAAAGATGGCGCTGATTATATAGTAGTCGGCAGACCTATTTTACAGGCGGATAATAAAGTGGAAACAGTTCAGGAAATTATTAAACAAATAAGAGAGGCGTATAAAAATGTCGCAAGAAAAAACCCTTGAGGTTTTTAGAAAAGCCAATGCTATGTTGGTCGGACATTTTCTTCTGACTTCAGGAAAACACAGCAATATTTATCTTGAAAAATTTTTAGTGCTACAGCATCCCACCTATACCGCTGAGTTATGTAAAGAATTTGTAAACCATTTTAAAGCAAAGAAAATTCAGGTAGTCATAGGCGCGGCCGTGGGCGGAATAATTCTTGCTTATGAGACAGCCAGACAACTTAAAGTCCGTGGAATATTTATGGAACGCGAAGAGGGAAAACTTACTTTGCGTCGCGGCTTCTCTATTGAAAAAGGCGAAAGAGTGCTTGTAGTGGAAGATATCGTGACTACAGGCGGTTCCGTTGTAGAATTGATAGCACAGGTAAAAGCTGCTGGCGGCAATGTAGTGGGAGTCGGGGCACTTATAAATCGTAGTGGTGGAGAAGTGGATTTTGGAGTAGAGGACACCCAGTTTTTGGCAAAAGTGGATGTCATGGCGTATGAAGAAAAAAATTGTCCCTTTTGCAAGAAAGAAATGCCTCTGACAAAAAGAGGCAGTCGTAATTTGGAAAAGAAAAAATAAATCTAAAATAAAGCGTAAGATAAAAATATGTGTATTTAAAAAAAGGGGCAAAAAATGAAACGACTTGTCTCCGTGATGTTGTTTTTAATCCTCAGTGCAGCAACGAGTCTCGTCGCTGCCACTCCTGACTTTTATCTTTTAAAAACCGAAGGTATTATTGATACGGCTTTGGTGGATTATATTACCAAAGGCATAGAAAAAGCTGAAAAGGACGGAGCGCAGGGAGTGATATTGGAAATGCAAACTCCAGGCGGCTTAGATAAGTCTATGCGAAAGATTGTGGAAAAAATACTGGCGGCAAAGGTACCAGTGATTACTTATGTGTCACCAAAGGGCTCACGCGCGGCATCGGCAGGAGCTTATATTCTGCTCTCCTCACATGTGGCAGCTATGGCGGAAGGCACAAACATAGGTACCGCGCATCCCGTGGATTTTCAGGGAAAAAGTTCTTCGGAAAAAATAACAAATGATGCAGTGGCATATATTAAAAACCTCGCAAGGCTAAAAGGAAGAAATGAAAAGTGGGCGGCAGAGGCCGTGCTTAAAAATGTTTCTATTTCAGAAAAAGAGGCCCTGAAAATTAAAGTAATAGATATTATTGCTGTGGATACTACGGCATTGGTAAAACAATTGAACGAAAAAAAAATAAAAACTTCGGCAGGGGAAGTGAAGCTAAAGACCCTGGATGCAAAAACTACCCCTCTCCCTATGTCTGCCAGACAAAAATTTATTCATATGCTGACTGACCCAAATATTGTGTATGTGCTTTTTCTTATTGGCATATATGGTTTGATTTTTGAACTGGCAAATGCTGGCACGGTGGTGTTGCCGGGAATTATAGGCGCGATTTCTATAGTGTTGGCTTTTACAGGGTTTGACAGTCTTCCAATAAATACGGCAGGGATGCTCCTTATAGGGCTGGCTTTGATTTTGTTTTTTGCAGAAATGATTACCCCAGCATTTGGAGCGCTTGGTATGGGCGCCATAGTGGCTTTTATTTTGGGGTCAATACTACTTTTTCCGAGCAGGGCGCTTGGTGAGGAATGGGCGGTGTCTTATATGACTATGTGGATTATGATTGCAGTGACTGTTATATTTTTTATTTTTGTGGTGGCGGCTGTGCTAAAAGCGCTCAGGAAAAAAAGTATGACAGGAAAGGAAAGTATGACAGGATTAAAGGGAGTGGCAGTTACGGAAATTGGGCAGGATGCTGGCGTGGCAAATGTGGGAGGCGAGGAGTGGCAGGCAATGTCAGAAGAAAAAATAGCGGCCCGGGAACTGGTAGAAGTGTTAGCGGTGGAAGGGCTTAAAATAAAAGTAAAAAAAATCGAAAGAAAAAAGGAGGAATAGAAAATGCTTACAGGAATAATTATTATAAGTATTATTGCGGTAGTACTTTTTGTCACATCTTTTGTAAAAGTAGTAAATGAGTATCAGAGGTTGATTGTGTTTCGGTTTGGAAGATGTATTGGGGAAAAAGGGCCAGGGTTGGTAATTTTAATTCCTATGGTGGATAGGGCTGTAAGCGTGGACCTTCGCGAATCCTTTTTGGAAATACCTGAGCAGACCTGTATCACAAAAGACAATGCGCCTATTGCCATTGATTTTTTAATATACTGGAAAGTGACAGAACCAGTAAAAAGCGTAGTAGCAGTAAACAATGTGGCAGGCGCCTCACAGGGTATCGCCACGACCACTCTGAGAGCTATAGTCGGGGATATTCCTTTGGATGATATGCTTGCCAAAAGAGAAGAAATCAACCTAAAATTAAGGGTAAAAATGGATGAAGTGACAGAACGCTGGGGGGTTAAAGTCACCTCTGTGGAAATCCGCGAAATAACACCACCCCGCGAAATACAGGATTCTATGAACAAACAAATGGCAGCAGAAAGACAAAGACGCGCGCTTGTCACAGAAGCTGAAGGCAAAAAAGTAGCCTCCATAACAGTGGCAGAAGGCGAAAAACAGTCATCTATTTTAAAAGCCGAGGGAGAACGCCAGTCGCAGATTCTTAAAGCGGAAGGATATTCCAACGCGCTGGATAAAGTTTTCAGTTCCGCTAAAAACATTGATTCTCATACAATGCTGTTACAATATTTTGATGCCCTCAAAACTTTGGGGCAAAGCAGTGCTACTAAATTTGTAATTCCTATGGAATTTACTTCTCTCATAGAGCCGATAGTTCGGAAAGCGAAGGAATCTCTGAAGTGAACGCAGAAATAATCACAGTTGGGACAGAACTTTTACTTGGACAGATTTTAGATACCAACTCTGTATATATTGGAAAAACTCTCGCAGAAGCGGGGATAGATTTATTTTATAAGACTTCAGTCGGGGACAATGTGCCCCGACTGAAGTCAGCTATAGAAGCGGCGTGTGCGCGAGCGGAAATAGTTATTATCACAGGAGGGCTTGGCCCGACAGTGGATGATATCACCCGCGAGGCAATAGCAGAGGTTACAGGAAAGGCACTTGTACTCGATGCTTCCTTACTGAAACAAATAAAAAGTTTTTTTGAAAAGAGAAACCTTCTTATGACCGAATCCAATCAAGTACAGGCCTATCTTCCTGAGGGGGCTGGTATTATAGAAAATAAAAATGGCACAGCGCCGGGGTTTATTATGGCGCATAGTGGCAATACTATTATTGCTATGCCAGGCGTGCCACACGAAATGCACGCTATGATGGAAAACTCTGTTATGCCTTACCTTTATGAAAAAATGGGGGGAACAGTCTTTTCGATAAAATCAAAAACACTTCATATAGGCGGAATGTCAGAGTCCGCGGTGAATAATAAAATAGAAGACCTCTTTATAAATTCAAAAAATCCCAGTATTGGAATATTGGCACACTGGACACATATTGATTTGCGACTGACAGTTAAAACGGATAGTCAAAAAAATGCGGACAAGGTGCTTAACGAATTGAAAGAAAAAATATATGAACGGCTTGGTGGAAATATATTTGGGGAAGATGAGGAAACAATAGAACTTGCAGTGAGCAAATTACTTATGGCTAAACACCTCACTCTCTCAACGGCAGAGTCTTGTACGGCAGGTCTTTTGTCGTATAAGTTGACAAATATGGCAGGCGCTTCTGGTTTTTTTATGGGCGGAGTGAGTGTGTATTCAAATGAAATTAAAACTTCTATACTCGGAGTGAACGAAAAAGTGATAAGTGAATTCGGGGCAGTGAGCGCTGAAACTGCCGGTGAAATGGCGACGAAATGCAGGGAAAAGTTTAAGACTGATATCGGAGTAGCGATTACGGGGATAGCTGGGCCTGAAGGTGGAACGCAAAGCAAACCTGTAGGGCTCGTGTATGTGGCACTGGATATTAAAGGCAAGGTACAATTTTTTGAAAATAGGTTTGGTACTGGCAGGGAAATTGTCAGGTCCCGCGCCGCTCAAGTAGCGCTTTTTAAGCTATATACAGCGCTTAAGAACTCATAACATATGTTTCCCCCCATAAAAGAACGCCTGAAAAAAAATACGCTTACCACCATTCTTTTTTTTATGGTCTCAGTCCCTCTCTTGTTTGTCATCACTCCTATGATTTTGAAATATGTGGGAAAAGAAGTGTACGGGATATGGGCTATGGTCTGGGCTATTTTAGTATTTTTTGAATTTATTGGTTTGCAGGCACCTTCGGCAATGAGTGTCTTAATTCCAAAATACGATCCGGACACACAGGCAAAAGAAATCAATGAAATAGCAAATACTGTTTTTGTCTTCTTCTTATTTATGGCGCTTCTCACGGCAGGGATATTTACTCTGGGAAAAGGGTGGCTTTTGAATGCGTTTTTTAAAGTCACTCCAAATCTTGTGGCTACTGCTGATTTTGCACTTTCTTTTTGCGTATATGCGTATTTAATAAATTTTGTGATTTTGAGTTTTGCTTATGTCCTCGGTGGCTTTAACCTTTTTTATATAAATAATATAATAAAAATAGGCGCGCTACTTATCAGAACGGGGTTAATGATTTTCGCACTTATAAAAGGCTGGGGGATACAGGGAATTGTCATAGTGCAAATGGCAACGATACTTCTTGAAACTGTAGCAATTATTATCTGGGGAAAAGCTGTTTACAAACCTCTGCAGTTCAATCCCTTATCGTTTAATTTCAAAAGACTTTCACAGATACTGAGAATGAGCGTAAAATTTATGGTTTCCCGAGTAGCACAATTGGTCAATGGCAATATAGACAAAATAGCGCTTGGGTTTTTCTTGACGCCTGTGACTGTCGCCTACTATCAGATAGGGTCGAACATATCTAAATATATTTCTAATGTGCCTGAAATGTTTAGCTCGGGGTCAATAGAGCCAGCCGCATCGGAATTATCAAGCAGGGGAGAAAAAGATAAGTTTTTAAAATATTACGAGAGGATTAATAAATATATATTTGCGGTGGCTTTCTTTCTGCTCGGTGGTATGGTGGTTTTTGGCAGGGAGTTTATTTTATTATGGCTCGGCCCTGGGTATGAGCAGGTCTATACTATTATGGTAGTTCTTGCAGCAGTATATACCGTGGGGATTGCAGGGAACACTGCGACTTACGCTTTAAATGGATTTGAAAGATTCAAAGAAGTGATGCTTGTGTCGGGAGTGGCGGCTGTGATAAATGTATTGCTTAGCGTCGGGCTTTCAAAATACTATGGTCTAAAAGGCGCCCTCACTGGGACGGCAATTTCTGTCGTGAGTGCGGCAGTAGTGACATATTATATTTTTAGGAAAATATCTGGCTATGGAATTGGAATCATACAGGTTTTTGTAAAACCGTTTTTTGCAGTCCTTCTGACAGGCGTAGGTTTCTTTTTATTTGAAAAATACTTGCCCTCTGGCGGTTGGGGAATATTTATTATTAAAGGTTTTGTATTTACCATTTTGTTTGCAGTACTTGATATTTTAGTTTTCAGGCATTTTGATGCATATGATTTTTCAATGCTAAAAGAGAATTTTGGCAAAAAACCAAAAACAGATATTAAGGAATAAGCTTCGAAAAAGTATATGTATTAAGATAATGTTTGATTGACTGCAAAATTTGGCGGAGAGAGAGGGATTCGAACCCTCGGAACCTTGCAGCTCACACGCTTTCCAGGCGTGCTCCTTAAACCGCTCGGACATCTCTCCATATTATTTTTGTTTTCGTTTTTCTTTAAAAAATCCCGTAAGTAATTCAGCACATTCTTTTTCTAAAACTCCCGCGGTAATTTTCACTTGGTGATTATTTCTCTTATCGTTTAAGATAGTATGTACACTGCCACACGCCCCTGTTTTGGGGTCTGTCGCACCGTAAATAAGGCTATCTAATCTGGATAACAATATGGCTCCCGCGCACATGGGACACGGTTCCAGAGTCACATATAAAGCAAGTCCTGTGAGCCTGACAAAACCTATTTTTTTTGAAGCTTTTTTTAACGCTATCATTTCAGCATGCGCGGCCGCATTGCGCGTAAGTCTTATAAGATTGTGGCCTCTGGAAATAACCACCCCATCTTTTACCACCACCGCTCCGACAGGGACTTCATTTTTTTTATACGCTTTGAGCGCTTCTTTGAGCGCTTCTTTCATAAAAAACTCGTGGTTCATTTTATCCCCGTGTTTTATTGCGCGAAAATGGTGCGCCTGGAGGGACTCGAACCCCCGGCCCTTTGATCCGTAGTCAAATGCTCTAATCCACTGAGCTACAGGCGCAAACTTTGTTTTGCGAAATTTAACGCTGGCACGCAACCTAAAGGTGCGGCTAAAAAGCATATAAAAAACTTAAACTTGCAAGTATTTCATTTAAATGAACTAGAAAATAATTATACAGATATTCTTATTGGTTTCAACTGTTATTTTGCGGGTGGGGAAAGCTATATAAATCTTTCAAACCTCTCTCTCGTGGCTTTGCATATCGGACAGATTTCTGGAGCTTCGTCGCGAGCGCAGAGATAACCACATACTTTGCAACGCCAGACAGGATGAGACAGAGAAGCGAAATTTGCCACTGCTTTTTCCTGAGAATTTTTAATAAGTCGTTCGGTCTCGGAAGGTCTGCGCTCGGGAATAGCTTTGGCCTGCAGTGCCCCACTCTTAATTTTGGAGGAGACATACAAAGCGCAGTAACACGCCTCGTGTTCAGCCAGGTCAAGGTCACGGTAATCACAGGGGCAGATAATATCAAGGTCTTTTTCTTTTTTGCCGGTGGCCAATCTGCAAGGACAGGCTGGATAGCCAAAGCGAGCTGTATTTATAAGAAGGCTTTCGCAAAGGGCTTTCGTGAACTCCATATCAGGGTTGAGCAAATAGCCGCTGGCTTCGGCTTCTTTGTTAAGCTTTTGATAGAGGGAGCCTACTTCTGAGAGAGAGGGAGGCAGGGTCATAAAGTGCCGAGGGCTTTTTTTATTTCGGTCTCATCAAAACCGGAAATATGTTTTTTGTTATCCACTACAATGAGAGGGAAAGCTATAGCCCGTACCCATTTTTCCATTTCTTTAATTACTTTTTCTTTTTCGGTTTCGTCCAAAAGGTCTACATCCTCATAATCAAAAGCCACATCCAGTGTTTTTAATAAATTTTTCGTTTTTTTACACCAGACACAGGTGCTGAGAGTATAAATTTTTACGGCACACTTACTGTTTTTACCATCGACATGTTTCATAATCGCCTCCAAGAGAGTCGTTTAGTGTTAAAGTATCGTCAAATAAAGACATAAACAAGGCGTCTTTATTACTGGCGGAGAGAGTAGGATTTGAACCCACGGTGCCC
>CAILUR010000003.1 GCA_903837445.1 uncultured bacterium
CCCCAGTGCATATATACAACAATAAAATCTACATTTTTTTTAGCCGCTTCCAAGTCATTGCCTATAACTCCCGCATCTGCTGGCACAGTGCCATATTTTTTTGTGCTTGCCTTAAAAATTTCAGGAGACACTTGTGAATAACATAAAATTCCTATTTTTTTTCCATTTACCTCAAACACCACTGGTAGATTGGGTTTTCCAGACCTGCTCTTTGCTACCCCGTTATATCTAATGTTATTTTTATCCAAAAGTGCCATAGTCTGCAGTAAGCCATTTTCTTTATAGTCCAACGCGTGATTATTTGCCAAGGAAAGGATATTGTAGCCAGCGGCTTTTAAGCCTACGGCAAAGCCTTCTTGGGAATATAAATAAATGGATTTTCCTGCCAATGTTTCAAGGGCAGGTATCCCTGCAGTGTACACAATCGGAGTTTCTAAGTTTCCAAAAACAATTTCGCCTCTGCTAATGAACGGCGCGATTTTTTCAAAAAGATATGAATACCCTTTTTCAGCAACGATAGGTTCCAGCCGTCTGCCTGCCATAAGGTCGCCTGTAAATATGGCATATTTTTCTTTTCCCCAGTCGGCGTTTTTTTCTCCACCTACAGTGGCGCACCCTTGCAAAACCGAAATCAAAATAAAGCCCACCATAAGCACACAACTTTTTTTCAAGTTAGCCTTTAGCATTAAAATAACTTCTTCAGTTTATTAAACAATTTAACACCTTCTTCTTCTATTTTTTTTCCCAGATTTTTCTTAACATTTTCATACATTCTTGGTTGATTGTAATCATATTTTTTATCTTCCATAGTGTTAAACACGCGAAAATCAAACGGCAACCAGCCATCGCTATTATAGGCGTAACTTATATCTCCAATTTTTAAATTTTTTGAAAAGGCCTCTTCCAGTTTAGCGCCCACTCTTGGGTTTAAATCCATTTGTACCTTAAAATCAAGGGTTTTATCCATTGTCATATAGCCATTTGCTCTGATTCTCGCATCTCCATTTTTTCCGGCTGTCCCACTTTCAATTTTAAAATCTTTAACTTCTATTTTTCCAGCGCCCAGTTTAAAAGAAGCCGACATAGTATCAAAGTTTATATCTTTTTTAAAAAACTCAGCATTAGTTTTTGCATATAGGTCTTTTGCCATTTGCAGATTTTTCAAAACTCCGTTTGCCACGACAAAACTGCCATCGCCTTTGACAGTGTGTGCGATATCTTCAAAGGTCTCTCCACCGAGTTTAAGTTTCATATTTAAGGTGCCAAAGACCTTTCCTTTCATATCCTCCATAAAATTGTTTTTTTCAGTTTCTTTTTTCGGCATTATAGCGATTACATTTTCCACCAATTTATTGACTTCCACTTTATCACAACTCACCCCAACACTATAACTTGTCTTATTTAAATCCACACTGATATCGGAGAGCAATTTCCCCTGATACGCCTCTATCTGAGTCGTCACATATAATTTTGCGGCCTTATAACTTATCTCGCAAAGTACTTTTCCAGTTTCCAATGTTTTATACACCAAAGCGCCTGCTGTGAGTTTTATATGGATAGTTGCGAACTGATTTGTTTTTATTTTTTTTGCTGGTGCTATTACTTTAGGAGTTTTGCTTTGTGCAGAAGCGTCCTTTTCAGGAAGTAAAGCGAGCAAATATTCTACAGCAAACTTAGGCGAATCAATTACCGCCTCAATTTTTCCGTTGGGAAGAGTTCTAATATCAGTAGCAGTAAAAGCGGCATTTACAGAAGAGCCTGCCAGTAGGCACTTTAAGTCCCCTTTCATAGTAAAATCAGGGTTCAGATATATATTGCTCGCTATATTTTCTACTACCTTTTTATCCTTATAGGTAATAAATCCATTTTCTACTTTAGTGGAGTTTTGCTGACTATAAATTTGCTTTTCATATTTAAAAGTAAATTTGTTTTTTATTTTCAGGTCGCCACTGATATTATTGTCTTTCATTTTTTTTCGTACTGCTTCGGAAGTAAACTTCAAGAGGTCGTTATAGCCAATGTCAGTATAAAGTTCTCCAAACACATCTCGAAAATCCCTAAGGGTAATAGTCCCAGAACAAGGCATACCCGCGGCTGTGGTTTTTGTCAGGGTCAAATCAAAGTTTTTATTTTTTAAATCCAGCACTACCTTTCCTGTTGCCTCTACCGGTATATGATAGGTGTTATAGACTGCCTCAAAAGACATACTCACATTTATAGGTTTTACCATAGTGAGAATAAGGTTTTCCGTATAGAAATTCAGATTATTCAGAGTGACTTCTAAAGGTTTTTCACGCGAGTAATCTATATATTTAAATATTCCGTTTTTTATATTTAGCCCTGTCAAAATTACACTTTTAAAAAAATCTTTTTTTCCTGCAGGAAGGATTGGAGTTTCAACTTTTTCATTTCCGTTTTCTTTTTGTGGCATTAGGGCAGTCATTATATCTGAATAATTAAAAAGGCCGTCTTTTCCTTTGATTACGGTAACTATGGGGGAGTCAAACTGTATTTCAGTAATAAGCAGGGTTTTATTTAAAAGCGCTGGAAGACTATACTTTATAAGCATTTTCTTATCACTTATAAAATCTTTTCCAGGATATTTTGAGGTTTCCTTTATGCTGACATCGGAGAGTTCGAGGCCTTGGAAGATATTGATTTTTAAAGTGCCAGCAGTCATATCGCGGCCCGTGCGGTGTTTTACTTCAGAAATAATAAAAGTTTTAATCTTTTCTACGGGGAGCCAGAGCGGCAGCGTTACCGCTGCCGCGCCGACTAACACGATTATGACCCCTATGCTTACTGCAGTTAGTTTTAAAAACCGTCTCATTTAATCCTTTTTGTGTTTGCCCTTTGTTTCCTTTGCTTCCTTAGTTTCTTTCCCTGGTTTTGTTTCAGCCACAGTATCTAAATCTTCCAGGTCGTCTTCTACTTCAGGAGCAAGCGGTTTTGGTCCGCTTTCCATATTGGCTTTTTCCATAGCGGCAAACTTTTCTCTGGTTTTCTTTTCCAAATCATCCGCTACATCCGGATGTTCAGCAAGATAGGTGATGGCAGAATCTTTGCCCTGTCCTATCTTCTTACCAGCATAACTATACCATGTGCCGCTTTTCTCAACAACCTCATACTTTTCAGCCGCTTCCAAAAGAGCTGGCTCGCGCAATATCCCTTTTCCAAAAATAATATCAAAAATAGCTTCCCTAAAAGGCGGTGCCACTTTGTTTTTTACAACTTTGGCCTTTACCCTATTGCCGACATGGGCATCGCCTTTTTTTATCGTCTCTATGCGCCGTATATCAATACGCACCGAAGAATAAAATTTTAAAGCACGCCCACCCGGAGTGGTCTCAGGATTGCCAAACATAACTCCGATTTTTTCTCTGAGCTGATTGATAAAGATAACTATACATTGCGACTTGTTGATTATCCCAGTGAGTTTTCTCATTGCCTGAGACATAAGCCTTGCCTGCAGTCCCATTTGAGCATCTCCCATATCGCCTTCTATTTCAGCTCTGGGCACAAGTGCCGCCACAGAGTCCACGACTATAACATCCACAGCGCCACTGCGCACTAAGGTTTCCACTATTTCCAAACCCTGCTCTCCGCAATCAGGTTGCGAAATATATAGTTCATCTATATTCACGCCTATCCGCTTGGCATATTCTGCATCCATAGCATTTTCCGCATCCACATATGCCGCTGTCCCACCCTGTTTTTGAGCCATAGATACTATATTGAGAGCAAGCGTAGATTTTCCAGATGACTCAGGCCCAAATATCTCTATTATTCTACCACGAGGCACACCCCCAACTCCGAGCGCAAGATCCAATGACAAAGCCCCCGTTGGTATAGCATCGACTTTCGCGATAGGAGCTTTTCCAAGATTCATAATTGCCCCTTTACCAAATTGTTTCTCGATTTGTGAAATTGCTAATTCTAAAGCCTTTTTTTTATCTTCGGACATTGTTTTTCTCCTCTTTTTTTATTTTTATTTTTATTTTTATTTGTTCCAAGTTCCAGGTTCCAGGTTCCAAGATAGGGAGTACAAGTTCCAAGTTCCAGGTTCCAGGTTCCAAGATAGGGAGTACAAGTTCCAAGTTCCAGGTTACAAGTTCCAGGTTACAA
>CAILUR010000004.1 GCA_903837445.1 uncultured bacterium
CAAATCAATTTTTATACTAATTATATATTTCTTTATTCCCTTGATATAATCCATGTTTGAATTTTTTTCAGAACTTAAATTACATTCTATTCTTTCTTCAGCTTCATTTTTAAAAAACGTATCACTTTTATAAAGATGACTTTCAAATTTAAATTTATCACTCATTCTATCACCATCAAAAACTATTAAGACAGGTCTTTTAGGACAGAATGTAAACTCGTATGGCTTGGATAATGGCTGCAGCTTTACCAAACTCTTGTGCGATGTGGAAAAAATAAACGGAATAGAACGCATACGGTTTATGACCTCGCATCCTAAAGATTTGACTGAGGCCCTTATAGAAACGGTCGCGGGGAGTGAAAAGTTATGTAAACATTTTCATTTGCCGGCTCAGGCAGGTTCGGACAAAATCCTCAAGGCCATGAATAGGAAATATACGCGTAGTGAGTATTTAAACAAGGTGTTAAACATTCGCAAAAAAATACCTAATGTTTCGGTGACTACTGATATCCTCGTGGGGTTTCCTGGGGAGACAAAGGAAGACTTTAAAGACACAGTATCCCTTATGAAAGCGGCGGGCTTTGATAATTCTTATGTATTTAAGTATTCAAAACGCTCGGGAACTAAAGCCGCAGAAATGGCTGAGACAGTTTCTGAAAAAGAAAAAGGCGAAAGAGTAAATTATATTCTTGATTTGCAAAAGAAGATAAGTGGGGATATAAATAAAACATATGAAGGCAAGACAGTGGAAGTGCTTTTTACCAGAGAAAACGGAAAGTTCGCCGAGGGCGAGACAGATAATTTTAAGCATGTAAAGGTAGCGGAGGGAAAAGGACTCTTGGGCAGTATTTTGCCTGTGAAGATAACTTCGGCAAGAAGCTTAACCCTTACCGGAGAAGTGCAAAAGTAAAGGTGTGGGCTCAAAATTTTAGAAATAAAATTTGGCAAGGAGGAAATATGAAAAAAATAATTTTTATTATGCTAATGGCAGGACTGCTCGCAGGAAGTATTGGGGCGGTGGTAATGGAACAGGATGCATATAATTCAGCAATTGAACTTTATAACTCTCAAAAATTTGATGAGGCCCGCAAAGGCTTTGACAGTTTTTTAAATACTTTTCCTGACAGCAAATACAAAGCAGCTGCTATGCTAAAACTTGCTGATTTGACTGAAGACAAAGACACGGCTGTTGCCAATTATAGCACTATAATAAACAAGTACGCTGGCACAGAGTACGAAGCTGAGGCCTCTTATTCTTTAGGTCGGCTTTATTTTATTCAGGAAGATTTTCCACAGGCCATAGAAAATTTCCAAAGAGTTATAGACAAGTTTAAAGACAGTATGTGGATAGAACAGGCATATTATTATAATATGCTCTCTCTCAATGCTATGAAAAATTACGCCGATGCAGGCCTTTTGTATAAGGAGTTTTCGATAGACAAAAAGCTTAAAACATATACAAATAGAGTCCTTTTAGCTTATGCGGATTCTTTGGCAGGGAAAAACGATGATGCGGCAGCTGCCAAAGCATATGTGGAAGTCCTTACAAATTACACTCAAAAAGAAGAAACCATATATATTCCTTCCGTGTATAAAAAAGCAATCACGGTTTTTTTGAAAGTACCTGATAAAGCTGAAGCGGATAAATATACGGCTGAGTTAAAAGAAAAGTATCCTGAAAGTGCCGAGGCAAAGGGCTATGTTTTGGAAACAGTCCCTACAGTGACAACTACTTTGGAAAAACCAGTTGTGGTGTCTAAAACAACAGATGCCCCTGCAACAGTGACAGAGGCTGTAAAAAATACGGAAGCAAAGTGGTTCAGAGTGCAGATAGGCGCATACTCGCATGAAAAATGGGCTAAAGAAGCTGTTAAAAAGTTTGAAAAAAAGGGAGTAAAAGCTATTTTAATTACTGAGGGGAATATGCTTAAAGTTCTGGTGGGGGAGTTTGAAACTAAACTTCAGGCGGAAAAATACGCCAAGGAAATAGAAAACAAAGAGGGGATAAAAAAAGTAATGATAAAGCAGTACTGATTTAAAAGCAGCTTTAAGTTATTTTCAGGTATCAGTATAGGCAAATTTAAAAAGAGATTTTGTATTTTAAGGTTATAAATAAACTCGAAACAGTCCTTTCACGGAATTACAAAGATAAATTTCTTCAGCGGCTTTTATAACTTTCAACGAAATTATTTTCTCTTTATATAGTTTGGGATTAGTTTTAAGCAAAGCCTTTCTGTAAATACCGTTTAATAAACCAGATGAAAGCGGCGGGGTGTAAAACCTCCCATTCTTTTTAATAAAAATATTAGTTATACACCCTTCGGTTATTTCACCCTTTTCATTTGTGAAAATATAATCAGCGAGTCCCTTTTTAACGGCTTTTTTGTATTCGGCATTATACACACTTCTAAAATTTGTCTTGTGTTGTAAAAAAATATCTTTTGAGTCGGTCTTTATTTTTGAAATTATAATTTTAGTTTTTTGGGGCTGATTAGTGTCAAGGGTATTGACTTCAGTTTTAAAAGTACCATTCATAAATAGGAGAAGGCGTATTTTATATTTATTGTTTTTATTGAGTTTGAGTTTTGAAAGTATTTGTTTAGCTAGGGTCTTTGAAAAAGGAATACCGAAGTATGAAGCGGAAAAATGCATTCTGGACAAGTGTTCGTTCAAAAACGCGACCCCGTTGGCATATAACATAGTTTCTATAAGATGAAAGTTAAGTGAAGCTGAAGTAAGAAAACGGGCTTTTCCAAGGCATTCTGTATATTCAGATAATAGCCGTGAATCATTAACAAGCCCACTTCCAATACCAAAAGAGGCTTTGCCTGAAACATTATCAATAACCGCAGTTCTTATGGGAATGTTGAAAACAGTTTTGTTTTTTGGAGAGATATATCCAATAGCTCCGGTGTAAATACCACGGCTTTCTTTCTCACACTCCGCTATAACTTGCATAGCGCGTATTTTTGGCGCACCTGTGACAGAACCGGAAGGAAAAAGTGCGCGGGTCATTTGAGAAATGTTAGAAGGGGTATTTAACTTACCTGTAATTGTAGAAGTCATTTGCCACAAGGTAGGATATTCTTCTACTTCAAAAAGGGGGGAGGCTTTTATGCTTTTAGTCTTGCAGAGTTTTCCAAGGTCATTTCGGATGAGGTCTACTATCATGAGATTTTCAGCAAGGGTTTTCGAATCCTTTTTAAAACGCTCGACTTTGTATTTTGAAGCGGGTTTTAGCAGAGTCCCTTTCATAGGTTTCATAGTTATCTTGGTACTGGTGTTTTTATAGAACAACTCTGGGGAAAAAGAGATAATGGTGGTATTCCCAAAACGCATAAAAGCGGAATATGCGGAAGGTTGTCTTTTCGACAGGGTTATGAAAAAATCCTTAAGACTGCCGCGCAAAGTAAAATCTAGTTTAAAACAATAATTTGCTTGGTATATTTCTCCGTTTTTTATGAGAGTTTTTATTTTTCTAAACCCTTTCGCATAGTGTTTAAGATTAAGAGAAGGCACAGGGGGGGATAGGGTGAAATTAAAATTGCTTGAGAGGTTTAAATTTTTAAAAAGGGAAGGTTTTTTAAAAAACATTAATTTAAAAAGAGGGGCAGTAAGGGGATGCGGATTTACAGAAAGTTTTTTTTCAAGGAAATACCCCAGTTCATAAGAAAAAAAACCAGCCGCATAAAGTCCGGAAGCTACCAAAGTTTGGGCGCGCTGCATATCTTTGACCAGATGTGCCGGGTGCCGACATTCTATAGTACACACTGGGTCTTCGAAAAGAAGACTCTGTTTTTTGTGGCCACAGGCAGTATATAGTAAAAGCCCATTTTTTTTTCCTGAAAAGAAAGCCTCCAAAGTTTTGTTTGACATAAAAGGTATTATATAACAAACCGGTTGAACAAAAAACAGCAAATATGATATACTTTCTATATACCATTTGGTGGAGGTGTTTTATGGCCGATATGCAGTTTCCAACAATGAAACTCGTGCAAAAAACGACAAAACTCGGAACAGACAAGACAGGAGTGACTACATATAAAATGAATTTTTATGATGAAACAGGCGCCCTTGTACAAAATAAAGGCGTGGAAGCATATGTCATTGAAGTCATAAACGATAAGGGCATTGTTATAAAATATGAACTTTATAACGGAGAAATACTTTCCAACGCTCAAGTGCTCGAATATTATGATGGAGGCGCTTTACTCGCGGAAAAATATTATTTGGATGGCCGGCGCGAAGGGCCGTATAAACTTTTTTATCCATCAGGGGCATTATGGAAAGAAGGAAGGTTTCATAATGACTCTCTTGTGCGCTGCAAAACATATGCCGAAAATGGGAAAGTGTTAAACGATAAAATATTTGTGGAAATGATAAGCGTGAGCGTAAATAATCAGGAAATCTTTTACAAAGATGGCAGGGAAATAGCCTGCTGGATAAAAAACCCGGATGGCACCATTGTAAAAACTGGAGAAATCATAGACGGCTTAGTCAGATACTATGAAAATAATCTTTTGAAAGAAGAACATATATATGATGAAGGTAAAGTGGTGGAAATAAAGACCTATAATAAAAAAGGGCAGATAGTGACTTCAAAAAAACTTGCTGATATAAAGTCCTTTGAAAATAAAAGTTCTTTATAAAACATAAAACTCGGGGTGGCACTCGTTAAACGAGAGTCTGAGAAAATACCCGCTGAACCTGACACGGATAATGCCGGCGTAGGGAATAGAATAGGTTTTTAAATTCTAACCTCTATACGCGTAAGCGTCCGGAGGTTTTTATTTTTGTAAGGATATTGTTTAATCCTGGAACCTGAATCCTGGAACTTGGAACTTGTATCCTGTATCCTGTATCTTGTATCCTGGAACCTGGAACTTGTATCCTGTATCCTGTATCTTGGAACCTGGAACCTGGAACCTGGAACTTGGAACTTGGAAC
>CAILUR010000005.1 GCA_903837445.1 uncultured bacterium
TATTGTATTTGAACTATTATATATCGCAAACTGTGATGTCGAAACCGCATTTGTTAAACTCATTACTTTATCTCCAGTAGCACTTATATAATATGAATTTGTTGCAATAGTATTAGAAGAAACAGAATAACTTGCTCCAGGGCTACTAATAAAATATTCATATGAGTATTCTAATGGGCTTGAAAAATAAAAGAATACATTTGAACCATCTGGTCCAGGATTTGTATAATTAATTTGAAACATTGATGAATGGCTAATTGTTGCTCCTGTTGTTGGCGCAGTAATAGATGCTCCAAGAGGCATAGTTGTTGCTCCAGATACATTTCCTAAAGATGTAGTTACGCTAAATGTAATAGTTGAGCCTGCGGTAAATCCACCTGTAACCGATTGCGAATATATTCCAGGTGTTGCAGATTCTGGTACTGAAGCTCCATTAAGGCTAATAGTTGCGCCACTAATAATGCTTCCTGACGAACTATTAGCTTTTAGCGAAACTTTAATAAGTGCATTTCCATTTGCTTGCATTAAAAATCCATTTACATACACAATAGGAGTAGCCGTTGGCGTAGAGTCACCCGCTGTCGGAACTGTTTTTGCACAACCACTAATTGCTATTACAAAAAACAAACTTGTAAATACAAAAAATAATATTTTTTTCACTATATTCCTCCCTTTTGGGTCAAATAATTCATTAAAATCATCTTACATATTTTATTACATCTCCAGTTATTTCAACTGTATGCGCATACGCAAGTCCTAATGTAAATAAATTTAAAAAATAATCTCCAACCGTACCTTTAATATTTATTTTTGTATTTACTATTGCATCCCCGCCCATATTTCCTATTTCTTTTTTCAAAATATCATTTACATCCATAGAACCGGTATAATCAAAAGTGATTTGTTTTTCAACTTCAACAGATTGAACGATTTGACTCTTATATGGCATCTGATTCAACACGATCGGCAGTCGTCCTGTTCCGGAGATCTTATATAGCGTACAACCACTACTAAGAAAAAAAACATTAATACTCAAAACAAAAAAAAATAATTTTTTCATTTTTCCCCCTTTTATTAAATTTGTTTTAATTTAGAATCATTTTTTTAATCTTAATAAATATCTTACCCCCCCCCCCCAGGTATTTTGTCAAGTATTAAAATATGTAATATTTTATGAAATAAATTTGTGCTGTCACTACAAAGCATTCCCCCTTTAATTGTGCCTTTACACAAGCCCCCTTACCATATATAATTGTTTCGTTGCAGCTTTTAAAACGCTTGTTTTTCTCAGCGTTTATTTTTTTATAGGCGGGGATATGAGTTATACAGATGAGATAGAAAAAAGAAAAACATTTGCCATAATCAGCCATCCAGATGCGGGAAAGACCACGCTGACTGAAAAGTTTTTGCTATTTGCTGGCGCTATTCAGAGTGCAGGGGCTGTTAAATCAAATAAAATAAAAAAGAGCACTATTTCTGACTTTATGGAAATAGAAAGACAGAGAGGTATTTCTGTGGCATCGGCTGTTATGAGTTTTGAATATCACGATAAAAAAATAAACCTGTTGGACACTCCCGGTCACAAGGACTTTGCAGAAGACACTTATCGTACGCTCACCGCCGTGGACAGCGTTATTCTTGTGGTGGATAGTGTAAAAGGTGTAGAAGAACAGACTGAAAAACTTATGAATGTGTGCCGTATGCGACAAACTCCCGTTATCATATTTGTAAACAAGCTTGACCGCGAAGGGGGCAGTCCTTTTGACCTGTTGGATGAGCTTGAAAAAAAACTCAATATAAAAGTAAGTCCTCTGAGCTGGCCTATAAACCGTGGGGCTGGTTTTAAAGGGGTCTATAACCTACACGACCGCAATCTTTACCTTATGAAACCACAACAAAAAGTTTCTGATGAAACTATTGTCCGCCTTGAAGATCTTAAAAGCAGTCGCTTAGATGAGTTTGTGGGAAAAGACAATGCGACTCAACTCCGTGAAGATGTGGCTTTGCTTGACGGGGTCTATGATCCCTACTCGCAAAAAAATTATCTCGCAGGTGAACTGGCTCCGGTATTTTTCGGCAGTGCGCTAAATAATTTTGGTGTCAAAGAATTACTTGATACTTTCATAGAAATTTCTCCGTCCCCCGGGCCTATGGCTGCGGATCTTCGCATAGTCCAACCTGAAGAAGAAACTTTCAGCGGTTTTGTTTTTAAAATACACGCCAACCTTGACCCGCGCCACCGTGACAGGATTGCTTTTTTCAGAGTATGCTCTGGCAAATTTGAACGCAATAAATTTTACAAACATGTACGCCTGGGGACCAATGTCCGCTTCACAAATCCAGCGAGTTTTTTAGGCCAGAAAAAAGATGTCATAGATGAGGCCTTCCCTGGAGATGTCATAGGGCTTTATGACCGCGACTATTTTAAAATCGGTGACACTTTAACTGAAGGTGAAAATATAGTGTATCAGGGCATACCGAGTTTTTCTCCGGAAGTGTTCAAGGAACTCGTGCATAATTCTATGAAAGCCAAACAACTTGAAAAAGGAATAAAACAGCTCACAGATGAAGGCGTGGCACAACTTTTTTCGCTTATGTACGGACGCCGTAAAATAGTAGGCACGGTAGGACTCCTGCAGTTTGATGTTATTCAGTACCGTTTGAAACACGAATATGGCGCCGAATGCCATTTTGAACCCTTGAATTTTTACAAGGCCTGCTGGCTCTCCACCACAAACCAGACTCAGCTGGATGCGTTTATAAATTTCAAAGCTGACCGCATAGGTCACGACAAAGACGATAATTTGGTGTTCTTTGCAGAATCTGAATGGATGCTTAACTACTACATAAAACAATATCCAGACATAAGTTTTCATTTCACTTCGGAGTTCAAAGTCGTTCCAAAGTAAATCTGTTTTACCCATTGGTTTCTATGTAATCTTTTCCCCTTTTCTTTTCGTCCAAATATTTGACTTATAAAATCATTGTGTTATGCTTTATCTATAAAATCTTTAAAAGGTGGTCATATGAAAAAAATTATATTTTCAGTTTCAGTGTTATTTGTTTTAGCCCTTGTGTTTTCATCCTGCAGTGGAGCTTCAATAAAAAAAGATGCTATGAGCGAAATAAAAAGAGTTGGACTTTTGAGCGTGACCATAGAAAAAGTAGAACCCCAGTCCGTCAACAATATAGCAGTGATGCAGGCAGTGGCAAATTATTCTGCCAAAGCAGTCGAGTATTATATGAAGACGGTCACCAGTTTTACCCTTGTCCCATATTACAGCTACGCCAATGTCCCAGATTATAAATATGCTTCCACTTTTGCCAATTCCCCTGGCACTCAGGCCTATCTTAAAAACAAAGCCGAGACCGACCCTGATTTTGTTATGAAAGCCAGTCTTGCCAATACCACAGATATAGCACAAGCTTTTGGGAATGCTTTTCGTGGAGTTTCAAACGCAGGCGATAAAGGCAAAGCTATCACAAACGCTACCACTATGGCACAGGAATATTTGGATGGTGGAAAAAAGACTATGCTCGCCGCCGCCTATATGCCCTTTTTGCCTTACAACATTTTTAACGATAAAGATCCCAACACCACTACCATAAGAATAGGCAATACCGCCAACGAAGACAGCGGTAATAATAATTTAAAACAAATGCTCTTTTCCAATGTGGAAACCCTTTGCACTAAACTTAATTTGGATGCCATGCTGGTGGTTTATGTTTTTACACAAGTTCCAGAAATGAGCAATGTTCGCATTATTTCAAAAGACCGCGTGTTGGGAGATCTTAAACTGGATATGACTTTGCTGATTATAAACCGTCACGGAGAAATAGTGGCGGACTTAGGACGTCCTGCTATGGATGACCTCGCCCCAAACAAAAGATTTATGCCTGTGCATTTAATCACTTCTATGGCTGGAAAAATGGTGAAGACTTCAGTTATTGAGCTCAAAGATTCCGAAGGAAAGGTATTTAAAAATTTCTGTCAACTCTCACTGGAAGCCAGTAGCAAAATGATAACAGAATTGCGTAAAACTCTTGGAGAGATAAAATAAAAGATTTTTTTACGAGATAAAAAATTTGGAGGCGGCGATCGGAATCGAACCGATGGATGAGGGTTTTGCAGACCCGTGCCTTACCACTTGGCTACACCGCCTTATATTAAATATACTTCCTACTTCCTAATATAATAACATTGAATCAATTTTATTTATATAATAATTACTATTTATCGGGCTGTTTGGAAATCCCTGGCTCATATGATTCCAGTTCTAATGTATATGCTTCTGTATCCGAATACATTAACCCTGTACCTTCTCCAAACCAATCTTCTTCGTGAAATATTTTCCCGTCGCCTCTATCTATCTCGCTTGTGGTGACATAGACATGCACAACTTTTCCCTCCACTAAAACATCTAGTTCTTTTGCGACTTTAAATTTAGCAGTAGTCTGTTTTGTTATTTTTATTAAACCTAAAAGGTCTACTGTGCCTGTGGATTTTTCTTCCCATTCATCCCCCGCTTTCATAGGAAACCGCAGGTATTGAATTTCAGGCTCAAGTTCCACATCCACAAAAATAAAACTAAAGACCTGAAACTTAAGTTTGCGTATAAAAGCACCTTTATCAGTAAATCTTATCAGGTTCCCTTTATTTTCCTCTGGCACAGAATAAAAATAATAATTATTTTCATCTATGACAGTAGTGTATTCTATGAGACCTAAGACATCTGCCACATCCGCCACTCGGTCTTTATGTTTTAACCTAAAATGCCATTTCCCTTTCAAATCCAGTGGGGATAATGACTGCCAATCAATCACTCTTTTTTTATCGTGTACGCATACAGTCACAGCGCTATTTCCCAAATACCCAAACGCCTGACTAAAAACCGGAACTTTTTCCAGTGCTTGAGCAGTTGAAGTAATATCAGCAGTGGTCTGGGCCGTACCTGTCACGACAGGCGTTACCACAGCTGGGAGTTTCCCAGTTGTAGTGTTTGCTGCACAAACCCAGCCGGCCATAAGTAAAACTGTCATAACAAATATTATTTTTTTCATTGTCTCACATTTCTTTATTAAATAAGGCGGACTTCGTAGCCCGCCTTATTTTTTTTGTTTTCGCTCCAAGCCTTGGAATTAAAAAACCTTTACTAAGTCCCCATTTCCCAAGAATTCAAATATTTTTTCTGCTCTGGAGTCAGCACATCAATATCTGCCCCCATTGACTTAAGTTTCAAAGCCGCTATATTGCGATCAATATCTTCAGGGACGCTATACACTTTTTTTCCGAGCGTCTTGCCCATTTTCACCATATATTCTGCGGCGCGCGCCTGATTGGCGAAACTCATATCCATGACCTGTGCTGGATGTCCTTCAGCCGCCGCAAGATTTATCAGCCTGCCTTCGCCCAGTACATTTATTTTCCTATCCTTTACAGTATACTCCATAACATAGTCGCGCACTTCTCTTTTATTGGAACTCATTTTTTGCAAAGCTGGCAGATCAATTTCTACATTGAAATGCCCTGAGTTGCACACTATGGCGCCATCTTTCATTTTCGCAAAATGTTCTCCGCGAATTACATTTATATTTCCCGTGACTGTGATAAAAACATCTCCGAGGTTTGAGGCCTGTGCCATAGGCATTACTGCGAACCCGTCCATTTTAGCTTCGATTCCTTTTACTGGATCTATTTCGGTTACTATGACGCTTGCGCCTGCGCCTTTGGCTCTCATAGCTACACCTTTACCGCACCAACCATACCCGACCACCACTACTGTCTGCCCTGCAAGTAACACATTTGTCGCACGCAAAATACCATCAAGGGTGCTCTGTCCTGTCCCATAGCGATTATCAAAAAAATGTTTCGTCATAGCATCATTTACCGCAATGATAGGATAAGCGAGGACGCCTTTTGCTTCCATAGCTTTCAAGCGTATGACGCCTGTAGTAGTTTCTTCTGTCCCGCCAATAATACCGGGAATTAATTTTTTATGTGTCGTATGCACTACTGAAACCGTGTCCGCGCCATCATCCATTGTAATATTTGGTTTTGCTTCAAGCGCTGAGAGGATATGCGAATAATAGACTTTGTTCGACTCGCCTTTTATCGCAAATGTAGAAATCCCATAATCCTTTACAAGCGAAGCCGCCACATCATCCTGAGTGGAAAGTGGATTTGACGCACAGGCTACTACCTTTGCGCCACCTTCTTTTAAAGTATAAAGCAGGTTGGCAGTTTCCGAAGTCACATGCAGACACGCCACCACAGTCACGCCTTTAAGCGGTTTGCTTTTTTTAAACTCTTCTCTTATCATACGCAACACAGGCATATTTCTTTCTGCCCATTCTATTCTTAATTTTCCTTTTCCCGCCAATTTCATATCTTTTACATCAAACTTTTCCATTTTATCTCCTTAAATTAAAAATTCAATATTGAGGGTGCTTATTTTTTTGCAGCTTTTTTCAAGAGCGCTGCTTTGTCTGTTTTTTCCCAAGTGAAATTTTTGTCCGCTCTTCCGAAATGTCCGTACGCCGCTGTCTTTTGATATATCGGTCTGCGCAGATTAAGGGTTTCCATTATTCCGCGTGGAGTCAATTTGAAATATGTTTTTACCAGTTGTGATATTTTCTTTTCGCTTATTTTTCCTGTTCCAAAAGTATTTACCGCCACCGAAGTAGGTTCTGCCACCCCAATAGCATAGGAGAGCTGTACTTCGCACTTTTTTGCGAGTCCGGCTGCCACTATATTTTTTGCTACATAGCGCGCCATATATGCGGCTGAACGATCCACTTTAGATGGGTCTTTTCCTGAAAAGGCTCCTCCACCGTGTCTTCCCATTCCGCCATATGTATCTACTATAATTTTTCTTCCTGTAACCCCTGTGTCTCCGAGCGGCCCGCCTATTTCAAACTTGCCTGTCGGATTTACATATATTTTTGTCTTTGCTGTAATAAACTTTTTAGGGATGACTTTTTCTATAACTAGTTTTTTAATATCTTGTTCTATTCTTGCGTGATTCTCGCTGACTTCCGCAGTATGCTGTGAAGACACCACTATCGCAGTTATGGCGTGTGGTTTTCCATTTTTATATTCTACTGATACTTGGGACTTGCCATCAGGTCTCAGATACGGAATAGAATTATCTTCCCTGCACTCTTGGAGTTTCTCCACAAGCCGATGTGACAGGGTGATAGGCAATGGCATAAGTTCTTTTGTCTCATCGCAAGCGTAACCAAACATCATTCCCTGATCGCCAGCGCCTTCGCGGTCCACGCCCATAGCTATATCAGGCGACTGTCTGCTTACTGAAATTAAAACTTTACAAGTGTCTGCCCCTATACCGTCTTCAGGTTTTTTATATCCTATTTTTTTAAGAGTCGCTCTCACTATTTTTTCAAAATCCACTTTGGCTTTTGTGGTTATTTCTCCGGCTACTACCACCAGTTCTTTAGCGAGCAAGGTTTCGCAGGCCACACGCCCATAAGGATCTTGCATTAAAACTGCATCCAGCACGGCATCCGATATTTGATCCGCCACCTTGTCAGGATGTCCTGCTGTAACCGACTCCGATGTGAAAAGACCTTCTTTAATTTCCATTTTCATTCCTCCTTGGAATTGCGATATAAATTTTATGCCTGCACACCAAACTCTAACAGGCGCACTTTTTTGTAATTTATCACTTTAATAAATAGAAGTATTTATATCATATACAAAGCATATTTTCCATAAAAAAAATACCTCTTTTACCTACTGCCTCCCTATGTTTAAAACCGTTAAGTTTAGGCATATCAGGGGTGTAAAACTTCAGACTTCGCTATTTTTTTAGAGCTTAGTTCTTTTTTCTAAAAGCACGCCTTTATCAAAAATTTCTACTTTTAAGACAGTACCAGTTTTATCAAACTCACTCCATATGCCCTGTTTAACGCCCTTATCATAACTTCCCTGTATTTTTAGCTGCTCACCTTCTATATCAAAATATTCGCTATACATACCATGCATAAGTCCATCTAACGCTTCACTTTCAACAAATATACCTGTGACCGGATCCACGCTATGAATATGCCCACTTGCGAGCGCTCCGCACTCATGCCCTTCTTCCCCGTGCCCGCCACAGCCACCACCACACCCTGAACATTCTTTATCTTTATCGCTCATGTTTAACTCCTTTTAAACTTGCCTTATTTTATGCTACTGTTTTTTTAAACTGCTTTATTGCCAGAGAAAATACTATAAGCCCATAAATAAAAAGCACAAGTGTCTGTGGTAAAAGTTCCACAAAGCCGAGGTCTTTTAAAAAAATTCCTCTTACTATTACGAGATAATATCTCATAGGAATCACATAGGAAATCCACTGCAATATCAGTGGCATATTTTTTATGGGAAATATAAACCCCGACAATAACATATTCGGCAACAGGATAAAGACAGAAGACAGCATAGCCTGTTGCTGGGTACTTGATATTGTAGAGATTAAAATCCCTATCCCTATATTTGTGAATATCATAAAGAACGATAATGCCAAAAGAAGCGTAAAACTTCCCTCAAAAGAAATATCAAAAATCAAAAGACTTATCAAGACAATAATTATTATATCAATAAAAGCTACCAAAATGTAGGGGATAATTTTTCCCAAGATTATCTGCCAAGGTTTAACAGGGGTGACCACCATTTGTTCTATGTTCCCAGATTCTTTTTCCCTCACCAAAGACAATGAAGTCACTATCATAGTGACTACCGCAAGAATCATAGCTATCACGCCCGGCACCATAACATTCGCGCTTTTAAGTTCTGGATTATACCAGACCCTTTCCTCCATTACCAAAGAAGGCAATGCCCCGACTGTGTTTTTCATCACAGTCATTTTTTCCCTGAAAACGAACTCCGAAAAACTGCGTATAATCATAGAGGCACGGCTCATACTTATTCCCGAGGAATTGGAATCAGAACCATCCACCAATAATTGCACCTGTGTTTTTTTTCCTTTTTTAATGTCTTCTCCAAAATCTTTTGGAATTCTAACGCAAATTTGTACCTTGTTAGCACCCATAGCTTTTTGTAACTCTACAGGAGTCTGAGTAAAAACCGCAATTTTAAAAAAATCATAATTTGTAAACTTTGAAATCAAGAGTCTGCTCATGGCAGACCCGTCTTCATCGCATATCATAGTCCTGACATTTTTAATATCTGTCGTGGCGACAAAGCCAAAAACTATAGCCATAAGCATTGGTGCCACAATAAGCCCCACTATCAGCTTACTCCTGCGCAATTCAATAAACTCTTTTTTTACTATATGAGAGACTGGACCTAAAAGTTTTTTAATATCCACAAAATCACCCTAAGTCCTTTTTAAATTTTTTCGCGGCGACTGTCATAAAAAAAGTTCCAAACATAAGCAGAAATAAAGCTTCCTTATACAACACCAAAAAGCCTGTATCTGCTTTAAGAAAAATAGTTCTAAGCGCGGTGATAAAATATCTCGCTGGAATAAAATATGTTATGCCCTGAATAAAGACAGGCATAGAATCTATAGGGAAAACAAAACCAGACAACAATATAGATGGAAGCAAGGTCACAAAAGCCGTCCCTACAACGGCAAACTGTTGACTGGGTGCGACTGCCGATATGAAAAGCCCCATTCCCAAAGCACAAAACAAAAAGAGTAAGGTGAATAATAGCAAAATTAGGATATTACCGTGAAAAGGTACTTTAAACCAAAATACCCCCACCACCACTATTATTGCCACATCTATAAGACATATCAGAATATACGGCACCAATTTCCCAGCCATTATTTCAATAGCTTTTATAGGCGTAGAAATCAGCTGTTCATAATTATTATTTTCTTTCTCCTTGACTATAGTCAGCGAGGTCAAGACCGCAGCTATCAACATCATTATTATGGCTGCCAAACCCGGCACCATAAAGTTTGTGCTTTTCAGTTCTTGGTTATACCAGACCCTCGGCACCGTTTCCACCATAGGTATACTTTTAGGATTAAAACCCCTGCTTTTTACTTTTTCCAAAACTATGCCTTTTGCGTACTGCGCAATTATGACATTTGCATATCCCAACCACCACAGACACAATTAAAAAGGAGACCGCTTCGAAGCCAGCGGTCAAACGAGCTCCTCGCGCAAAGAA
>CAILUR010000006.1 GCA_903837445.1 uncultured bacterium
TATTTGCATATATTTTTTTCAACAAATTATATATTGAAAATATAAAACCAATATTCTGTAAGCGCTCAAAATTCCAAGAAGTATTAATAAACTTAATTTTGAAGCCACTCCAAAAAATATCCAGGGTGCTTATTTTTTTCATTTTTCTTTCCCCTGTTTTTTCCATATAGTATTATAGACAGCGAAACACCCCACAGCCAGAAGTATCAAGTAAAAAAACAAGGTATTTAGTTTTGTTCCATAAGTGGAAAAAAGAAGATATGAACATATCAAAATCACTCCAAAAACAGGTTCCCCCTTTTTTGTTCTGAACATCTCATATACCACCGCAAACCCTAAAGCCGGAAGCATCCAGTAAGTGAATTTGAAGGCCTGTATTAATTTAGGATGTAGCGTATTAAAAACCTTTATGGAAAAAGGCACCACCACCAAAAAAAATACAGCATAAAGCACTACATCTCTTAAGAATTTTGACAAGCCTGCAACTATTTGAATCAACACAATATATCGTTCCTTCATATCTACTATTTTTTTTTCGTATAAATGAAGAATTTGAGTATTTAACTGTCTGTTCCATATATCCATTTGTCCCACAAAAAATCCAGTGCCTATTCCCACAAGGATAGCATACATGGTAACAGCAGAAGCATCCGCTGGAACAAAAATTACAGGGTTAACCCCCTGTTTAATTAGTATGGCCGCACTCGTAGCCGCAAAAGCTATAGCTGAAGAGGATGGTGGCACATAGGCGCCTACAGGAGGCGTATTGGCCCAAATCAACTGCACCACGCTTCCTATCACCACGCCTGTTGTCATATCCCCAAAAATAAGTCCTGCGACAGCACCAGTAATTATCGGTTGTGCGATAAGATATATCCCGATATAAAAATTATCAAGTTCAAAAAGTGCTCCCACTATCGCGGCTATAATAAATATTTCAAGCATGCTTTCACTCCCCATATTTTTCATTTATTGCTTTAATTATATCCTTCTTTGCATCTGTAGGCACCATACGCACTTCAAGCACTACACCTTCCGCCGCAAGTAGCCTGAAAGCATGTACATCATCTTCATTTACGAATATCGCATCAAATAGCTGAAATTTATTTTCTGAAAAATGCATTCCGCCTACATTTACTTCGCCTATTTTTCCACCGGTTTTATAAAGTCTGTACACATCTTCAGGACACTTTAAAAGTAAAATAGTATTTTTTTCGTCAAAAAGTCGTCCTTTAATCATTTCCGCCGCTTGCGCAATGGTAACTATAGATAGTTCTATTTCTTCTGGAGTTGCCATACGAAATAGAAACTTCTGCATATCGTTTTCAGTGATTTCATCATTTATCACTACAATATGTTCTGCTCTAAAAGACTGTGCCCAGCCCACTACTACCTGTCCGTGTATGAGCCGGTCATCAATTCTCGTAAGCGTAATCGGCATTTAAGTTTTTAACCCCTTTTGCTAAAAATTGCTTTTGCATCTATTATAGTTTTATCTCTTTTTTCCATAAGTGTTCTAAATAAATCATCAATATTTTTTGAAGCATGCATAGCAGCTTCAATGAGTATAGGCAGATTAAATCCTGCCAGTACTTTAACTTTCTCATCCTTCTCAAAACTCAAAAGCGCCGCATTGCAGGGGGTTCCTCCAAACATATCTGTAAATATTATCACGCCTTCGCCTGTTTCTTTTTCTTTTACTAAAGCTTTTAATCGCTCTGCGAAAGCTTCAATTGTCTCAGTCTTTTCCAGCGACAAGGCTGCCACATTATCCGTGATGCCTATAATCATCTCAAGCGTTTCTTTTAATGCCAGTGCCAAAGTGTGATGTGACGCAATCACAATTCCTACCATAGTTAAGACTCCTTTTTTAATATTCTATTTTATATAATCATTTGCTTCATAATTAGTTTTGAAATAATTTGCGGATCATGTCTAATAAAATCGTCTTCCGTAAAAGTTTTCGCCTCTATGAGCTTTACTCCTAACTTTAAAACTTCTTCTCTGTCCACTTGTACTGGATAAGAGTTTTTCTTTTCATATTGACTTAGGACTGCCTTTTTTGGAAGTTGATTGTTTGCTATGACCGCATCCACTATCCCTGGTCCCGCGTGTTTTATCAGAGCTCTCACATGGTCGCTTACTGTATAGGCGGTAGTCTCACCAGGTTGCGTCATTATATTACACACATACACTTTATATGCCTTAGAAGCTTTTATGGCTTCCTTTATTCCTGGCACCAAAAGATTAATAATAACGCTGGTATAAAGACTTCCAGGCCCATATATTATCGCATCCGCTTTTTTTATTGCTGCAAGTGCTGGACCATACGCCGTGATGTTTTCTGGCATAAGCACAAGTTCTTCTACCACGCCTGCCCCTTGGGATATCAAAGACTGCCCGCTTATCTCACGCCCATCCTTTAGTTTTGCTTTCAGCACCAAGTTGTCCAAAGATACTGGAAAAACCTCTCCATTTATCGCGAGCACCTTTGAAGATTCTTTAACCGCTGAAGCAAAATCCCCAGTCACATCTGCCAACGCTGTTATAAAAATATTTCCAAAATTATGCCCCGCCAATTCAGCGCTCGCATCTTTGTCAAACCGATATTTAAATAATTTTCCAAGCAAGGCTTCTTCATCTGATAAAGCGACAAGGCAATTTCTTATATCTCCCGGAGGTAGCACATTATGCGTCTTTCGCAATCTGCCGGAAGACCCACCATCATCCGCCACAGTCACTACTGCCGTTATGTTATATGTATATTTTTTCATTCCGCGAAGGACATTTGGCATACCTGTGCCGCCGCCTATCGCCACCACTTTGGGGCCGCGTTTCATTTTTGCTTTTCTATATATAAGATTTATATAGTCCTTTTCATGGTTGGGCATAAGCATAGTAAGAATTGAAAAATACGCGCGCCTTACCGCCAGACTTACTCCCAAAATTCCAATAAGCAATAAAAAATAATCTATAAATTTCAATCTTTGAAGTTTTCTAAACCAATGGTCTATGTTAAAGGCTTCTATGCGTATGTTTTTAAAGACTCCGCCCAATATTCCTGAAATCCCGACTCCAAGCACAATCGCGCTCAATAATAAAAGAAATACCCATCTCTTAATTTTTATCCCTGGATAAAGCCACTTATCGAGACGCAGCATTTTTCTTTTCCTTAGCAGTTTCAATTTGTTTTGTTATCTTTCTGTCAAGTTCCGCCACCGCATCATATCCTTGATTTTTCAGCCTTTGATTCATTGCTGCGGCTTCCACTATCACACTCAAATTTCTTCCAGAGATAACCGGAAGAATATTTGTTGGAACTTTTATTCCGAGCATTTCCTCGTAGCGTTGATCAAGCCCTATGCGCTCATAATCTTTACCTTTTTCCCAGGACTCAAGCCTTATTATAAGTTGTATTTCCTGTTCGTCCCGTATAGCACCTATACCAAAAAGTTTTTTTATATCAAGAATTCCCACTCCCCTTATTTCCATATGGTGTTGCACTAAGCTCGGTCCTTTTCCTACGAGTACCCCATCCGCATGTTTGGTAATTTTCACTATATCATCCGCGACAAGCCTGTGTCCTCGTTTTACAAGTTCCAAAGCAATTTCACTTTTTCCTATTCCGCTTCTGCCAATGACCATAACGCCTATCCCATAGACATCTATAAAAGTGCCATGCATGGTAATTTTGGGGGCAAATTTTCTTTCTAAATAAATCATTGCGGCACTTACAAATTTTGTGGTATGCATGGAAGAGGTCAGTACTGGAATTTTATATTTTTTTGCCAAACCCAGAAAATCATGAGGGGTTTTAAAATCCCAGGTTATAACAGCACAACATATTTTACGCTTAAAAATATTTTCAATAACTTTATGCGCTTTTTCATGCCCGAGTTTTGCAAGATAACTCATTTCGGTTTTTCCGAAAACTTGAAGCCGTTCAAAAGGAAAGTAATCATAATATCCCGCAAGCGCTAACCCTGGTCTGTTGATATCAGAAACAATAATTGTGTTGGTTTTCAGGCAGGTCTCGCCAGCGAGGATTTTCAGCTGGAGTTTCACTTTGTTTTCTTCGAAAAATTCCAGAACTGTTATTTTATTATCCATTATTTTGGCCGCCTTTAGCGCCGATAGACCGGAATCGGCCATTAAATGTCACTGCTTATTTTTTTCTTCTTCTTCAATTGCCGCAAGGATTTCATCTTTTCCCGTGGCGGCAAGTATTTTTTTCCTATAGGTTTTATTTTTCAAGAAATTCGAAACGCGCGCAAGTGCTTTTAACATAATCCCTGCAGCACCTTCGGGCGCCAATAGCAAAAAGAAAATATATACTTTTTCGCCATCAAGTGCCTCAAACTCAACCCCTTCTTTAGAGATTCCCAGTGCTCCCACAAGTTCTTTTACCCCTTTGGTTTTGCTGTGGGGAATGGCAATGCCCTGTCCAACACCAGTGGAGCCGAGTTCTTCGCGTTCCAGAAGAGAGTCCACAGTCACTTTTTTATCAAGTATGATATTTTTTTTGGCGAGTTGTTCCACCATTTCTTCTATCACTTCTTTTTTTGTCTTCGACTTTATACTTAATTCAATTGCATCCTTATCAAGAAAATCCAGAATTCTCATCATTATTTCACCTCATTATTATTCCTTATTTTGAAATAGAAATTCCGTACTTGCCATCTTTTCTTTTGCGAATAAGACAAATCTTCTTAAAATCTACATTATAAAACATCATTGCTTTTTCTGGCATAAGTTCCACTTCATTCATAGCTTCCTGAGTATCCATTGGCTTAGCCGCCCATAGTTCTTCTTCCACCACATCTGCAAACTCGCCCTCTTCATTTATCGAGGAAAACTTTTCTAAATTTTCACTTTTACGAGCTCTTGTTTTGCCTTCTTTTTTTACTTTCTCCTTTTGTTTTTTTACCTGCGAGATCAGTTTATCTTCCAAAAGGTCTAAAGAAGAATACATATCTTTGCTTTCAACTTTTGCAGAAAACTCATGTCTTTTTGAACGAATTGTCCCTTCTGCAGTATGCCGGTACTTTTCTACCGTTACTATGATATGAATTTCACCGTTTTCTTTGAAATCAAAGTAGTTTTCGAGTTTTCCGAGCTTTTTTTCTGCGTAATTTTTTATTGCCTGAGTAATCTCTACATGTCTTCCTGTAATAGAAAATTCCACTTTTTAGACCTCCTTCAAAATATAACCAATAAAATAAGACATTAAACAACATTTATAAAATATCATATAATAAATACAATGTCAATACAAGTGTCTCTTCAGTGTCTTTGCAAAATATTATCGTTCCATATAAATATGCCTATCACTCACTACTTTATCATTTTCGCCTGTCTTTACAGTACTTTTATCTTTCCTTTCGTCTGCCCTTCACAGGAATTTCAAGTTCTTCCCTGTATTTGGAGACAGTTCTGCGTTTTATGTTTATCCCACGTTTTTTGAGCATTTCAGTAAGCGCCTCATCTGTATATGGGTGGGCTTTGGCTTCTCCATCTACAATATCTTGTAGCTCCGCTTTCACCTTATCCGATGAAATATCTGACCCGCCATTGTTACTCCTTAATTTTGATGGAAAAAATATTCTCAGCGGCACAGTCATCCCTCCTGGCAATGTCGCGTAACGCTTAGAAACTGTCCGACTTATAGTAGATTCGGCAAGTGCTAAACTTTTTGCTATTTTTTCCTCAGTAAGTGGTTTCAATTTTTCTTTATTTCCAATATCCGAAAAATAATCAGCCTGTGCTTCAATAATTTTCGATACTACTCTATTTATAGTAATATTTCTCTGTTCAATAGCCATCAATATTGCTGTGATTCTGCTCAAACACCCCTTTACTATTTTTTTCCCAACTTTACTCTGTTCAAAAATTTGTTTTGCCTCTTCATTTATATTTATTTTAGGTATATCTCCTTCAATCTGTATATAAAATTCTCCATTTATATGTTTTGTTATTCTTATTTCCGGCCTAATGACAGATGCTGCTAGTCCAAATTTTCTTCCTGGATAAGGGTCA
>CAILUR010000007.1 GCA_903837445.1 uncultured bacterium
CCACTCGTTGGACTCTTTATATATGTCCTTTCAAGGGCGAGCTCAGTGATAACAAAATCCGCTTTGGCAGCGGCAGCATCGTTTCGTGCCCGGTCAAGCGACTGCTTGCTTATCCCGTTTAACATCGCCTCGGCGCGCCTGAGATCGGTCGCCGTCATATCTGCCTTGGCTTTTGCTTTATCATAATTTGCCTGTGCCATTCTGTGGTCCAGTTCAGCAAGGATTTGGTCTTTTTGAACCATATCGCCTTCTTTTACGCTGACAGAAATAACCTGTCCGCTCGCGCCAAGATTTTCAGCATTGATTATTTCAGCATCCACTCTGGCATCTTCCGTGGCGACAAACGGCATAAAAAAAATAAACCAATATACAAAAGCCGCTAAAAAAAGTCCCCCAATAATTTTTCCTGTATCTTGTGCCCGTTTTGTTTTGTACCAAGCTTCCTTGACCTGTGCGTGTGGCTGTTCCATAAATACCTCCGTATTTAGTTTATTTTTTCAGTAATTTTTTTCAAATCTTTAAGCATTGAAATTATTTCAAAGGCTTTCTTTTTTGTGAGGCTTTCAGCCATATGATTTACTGCAGCATTTTTAAAATTATACTTTGTGCCTTTCACTGGTGCCATCCAGAGTTTTACTGTCCTGCGGTTGTTTTCTGGTATTTCTCGTTTTACAGCTCCTTTTTTTACCAGCACATCTACCATTCTCGAAACTGTACTTTTCGGAAGGTCAAGTTTTTGACTTAAGATATTTAAAGACAAGCCACCTTCTCGTTTGAGTTCCCGAAGCAAGTTAAACTCCTGCACTCCCAAACCAGTTTTTTTCGCCTCTTTGAGGAGGACTTCTCTCATATTGTGGCTTATGCTCCTCAAAAGGTCCAATATCTCTTCGCCCTCGTGTCTCGCCTTATTGTCATCCATAGTTCACTCCTAAAAATATAGTTCCATTTGGAACTGTTCTACTTGGAATGATATCACAAGGCAGGGTGTTTGTCAAAGTCAATAAAATATATGGGAACTTACCTTTTTCCCCCAGTAAATTCCATTGTTTTTTCTCTGAGTTTTTTCATTTTTTTCGCGTATTCTTTTAACTTTTCTTTATCATCCCCGGCTGCAAGCCGTAGTTTTTCCAGTTCTTTTGCTTCTCTATCTATGTATTCTTTTATCTGTGTTTTTCTTGCGGCATCCGTTTCATCCACTACTTCTTTAGCCGGCGTCTGTTCCCGAGCATCCGAAGTGACAGCATCTTTCTTTGCCCGCAAAGAGTCCATCATAATTTCCTCTTTTGTTTTTTCTTCAACATTTTTTGAGACAAGGGGTTTTGTATTCTCGCCCATAGTAGTCAGGGCTACTTTCCTTTCCCCTGCAGTCATCCCCGCAAGCTCAAGCATTTTTTTATTTTCTGCGGCTCCCGCATCAAATACCTGATACTTTAAAGCATAGCTTTTCGCATCATCCCAATTATCTTTTTTTCCAGCCAAAACTCCTCGCAAGCAGATTATCGCTTTTGTCTCAGGCGCAATTTTTTCAGCAGTGTCCAGCATTCCTGTCGCATCATTAAGCCGGCCCTCAAGCAGATAATATGCCGCCACAGTCACTGCGGCTTCTCTCAAAGCCGGCAATGTCTTTTCACTTACACTTATATTTTTATTGTCAAGCCCAGCGACAAAAACTTTTTGTTCCATAACTTCAATTTCCTGTGCCCCTGCTTCCCCACTTTCCAAATAAAATTTTGCGAGTTCCACATAGGCTTGGACCCTTTGGGGTTCTAAAACTATCGCCCTATGATAAAGGCTTTCAGGTTTTCCACCAGAGGTCGCCGCTGTCAGTAAATCATTATAAACTTTTTCATTCCCCGCCTGTATTCCTGCCGCCAGCGTAAAAATTAAAGTTAAAAACAAAAATATTTTTTTCATATATGCCTCCTGTAGATTTAACTTTCAATTATATAAAGCCCACCCTATATAAACAAACCATATAAAATAATAGGTTTAAAAAAGATTTCGGAGAAACTAATTTGACCAGCTGTTTTTTATTTATAGGGCTTAATTTCTATCCGCAGCGTTTTCGTTTTCTATCTTCCAGTCCAGTTCTATCTTTTTATTGGCTAACTGCAAGATAAACATACCGACAGTAATAACTACTAAAACCGGTGCGTAAAGAAAATAATACAAAGCATATTCAAAGACATTAAACCTAAATTTTAAAAGCCGCGCAGAACCAAAAAATATAACGATAGAAACTAAAAGTCCCAGTGACACGCTCACTATGCCCTGCGAGAACATAACCGCGTGAGAAAACCACAATAAAATGCCGGACACAAACTGATACGATTGCATATTCATATAAAGGAAAGGAAGTAAAAGTGCCAAGTTAAATTTACGCAACATAAAAAATAAAAGAAATAATATAATCGAGGGCAAAGCAATAAGGAAAAAAGCCGGAATAAGTGCTGGGCGTTTAAACACATTCATCATTAAACATAAAAAGTTATCTTTAAACCAGAGCACATTAATCAGCGCCCATCTTTTTCTTTGCTTTAACCACTCCGCCATAGTGTTAGGCATATCGGTCTTTACTTTTAACTCAGCATTATAAGAATAGCGCGCCTGCAAGCGGAAAGCTCTGGCACCAAAATCGCCATCTTCGTGGACAACTGGTCTAAAACCTCCCAGTTTGTCAAAAAGTTCTTTTTTCACGGCAAACGCAGAACCAATCACACCAGGTGACCTTTTAGTTATGCGGGATAAAATACTGCAGGTAATCGCGAAATTTAGATATTCATAGCTTATCATAGCTGAGTAAATGGACTTTACTATTACTTCCTTTGGCATTTCTACCACATCATATGCCTTCATTTCTTTTGCGAGTTTTGAAAGGAAAGAAGTATCAGTGGGAAGCAAAATATCATTATCCAAGAAGAGAATTACATCCGTAGTTATGTTTTTAACAAATTTATTTAACATTTGGGCTTTCCCCAAATGCTCACCTGTGCTGTACACATTCACTTTCCCAGTTAAGGGGGCTATCGCCTGCCTGATTTCAGCGGTCATTTCCCCGTCAACGACTCCAATAATTTCCTTGTCTTCATAGTCGTTGGCGAGAATTTTCCCTACAATATCAGGAAAAAACTTGGCGTTTTTGTAAATTGGTACGATTACACTAATTTTCATTCTTTAATCACCTAAAAAGTAAAATATTTATTCCCTAATAATAGTATTATACACGAATTTGACTTATTTATCTATACCGACTTCGATTTTTTTGACTTTCTCAAAAGCATAGTTATCCCAAGCGCTACAAGCGTTTTTATGCTTTTTCAAGTGTGCGGTGGCAAGGTGCCTGTGGAAATTCAATAAACAAAAAGATATATTAGGGCAAAAAGTGCCGCCTCTACATTATTTTTTTAAAAATTCGTTTATACCTTCAGCCGCTTTTCTACCTTCCATAATAGCCCAGACCACGAGCGATGGGCCTCGGGACACATCTCCTGCTGAAAATACTTTTGAAACTGAAGTGGCCCCTGTCTCGGCATCGCGGACTACATTTCCACGGTCATCCAGAGCTACTTTCAGGTCTTCCAAAAGTCCGTTTTTGGGTGGATTTGTAAACCCCATTGCCATAACTACAAGGTCAGCGTCTATTTCAAAATCAGACCCTTGCGCCTCTTTCATTACAAGCCGTGGCTGACCTAAAACTTTTTCCCACAGCACTCGTGAGCACTTTACTATTTTAACCTGTCCGTTTTCTCCCACAAATTCTTTGGTGGCGATTTCCCACTGGCGTTCCACGCCCTCTTCGTGACTTGAGGATATTTTAAAGACAAAGGGATATTTTGGCCAAGGCTGATCCACTGGGCGATTTTTAGACGCGCGCGGCATTATCTCTATCTGAGTCACGCATTTTGCTCCCTGTCTGTTCGCAGTGCCCACGCAGTCCGCGCCAGTATCGCCACCGCCTATGACAAGGACATTTTTACCCTTAGCATCTATCACTTTATCCGCAGGAATTTTTTCTCCTGCTACTCGCCGATTGGACTGTTCCAGATATTGCATTGCCTGATATATTCCTGAAAGTTGTCTGCCAGGAATATTCATATCTCTCGCCACTCTGCACCCAATGCTGATACACACTGCGTCAAAATCTTTTAATAATTTATCAGCAGGGAAATCTGCGCCACCTACATTTACCGCTGTCTTTATATTTATCCCTTCGGCTTCCCAAATTTTACGGCGTCTTTCTATTATACTTTTATCCAATTTAAAATCAGGAATACCATAGCGAGTGAACCCGCCTATCCGATCATCTTTTTCAAATAAAGTTACAGCATGTCCGGCTTTGTTGAGTTGTGCTGCCGCTGTCATTCCCGCAGGCCCAGAACCTATGACTGCCACTTTTTTTCCTGTCCTGACTGCCGGTATGTTGGGTTTTATATAACCCTCTTTAAAAGCTTTTTCAATAATAGCAAGTTCATTGTCTTTTACGGTGACCGCAGAGTCGTTAATCCCAAGCACACACGCTGTCTCACACGGGGCTGGACATACCCTACCAGTTATCTCAGGCAAGTTTGCTGTCTCATTCAAAAGTACAAAAGCTTCTTGCCACTGCCCCCGATATATTTTATCGTTCCACTCGGGAATATAATTCCCCAACGGACAACCCCAATTACAAAACGGCGTTCCGCAATCCATACAGCGCGAGGCCTGTTGTTTTGTTTTATCTTCAGTATGAAGCGTGGCCACTTCGTTATAATCTTTTATTCTTTCACAGACCGGACGATATGCAAAAGTAATGCGTTTAAACTTTAAAAAACCTCTTGGGTCTCCCACGGTCAGTCACGCTCCTTTAAGCCGAGGGCCGCTTCCACTTTTTTCTGTTGCTCCACTATGGCCTTATATTCTTTTGGATAAACTTTTACAAACTTTTTTAATTCTTCGTCACTGTCATCCAACACGCTGACTGCCCTGTCACTACCTGTATATCTTATATGTTTTGAAAGCATTTGTTTCAGCGATAAAATATCTTCTTCATTCAAGTGGTCTATGTCCACCATAGTTTTATTGCATCTACTCTCAAATTTCCCATCACTGTCATACACATAA
>CAILUR010000008.1 GCA_903837445.1 uncultured bacterium
ACACCTACAGAAGTTATATTTTTTCTATTAGAAATTTTTATGCGTTTGCGGAACTTCTTTTCTGGCCTGCTTTTGGAGTTATTTCTGTGGGACTTATGGGAAGTTTCCTTCAATTGAATAGCGAAATGAAAGCGTTTCTTCTGACAGGCGCCATAGTGTCGGGAGCATTGCAGGTGGTGCAGTTGGATGTGGCTTATAGTTTACTTTTTGATATGTGGTCAAAGAGCTTAAAACAGTCTTTTGTCACGCCAATAAAGCACTATCATTATATACTCGGTTCGTGGATTTTCGGGATTTTTAGAGGAATTATAGTTATGTTTATGCTGGGAGGTTTTTCTGCCTGGGTGTTTAAATTTTATCTCCCAGCGCCGCATATAGTAATTTTGTCTATGGCGGGAATATTTTTAAGTGGGCTCGTGGTAGGAATGGGAGTTATTTTTATTATACTTTATTTTGGACAACGAATTATGGAAGTGGTCTGGATGATTACAAATTTAATTATGCTCCTTTGCGGAATTTATTATCCAGTCAATATGCTTCCAAAAGTCTTTCAGTATGTGGCAAACCTGATACCAGTGACTCACTTTTTAGAATATTATAGAACTGGGTATGGCTTTACTCCGGTCTTTAGTCATTCACTTTGGAGAGGGTATGGGTTGTCACTTTTTTATATAATATTATTTTTTATTATGATGAACACAGCCTATGACAGAGCGAGAAAAAACGGTATGATTTTGAGGCTGTCAGAGTAACAAAGAGAAACCTAAAAAAACAGGAATCAGTATTCAATATACTTCCAAAGGTGTTTTTCCCCTTATATTTTCAAACTAAGTCATAGATTAAGCATAGTTAATTTTTATTGAAATTTTTGTCCTTTTATATATAATACTCCACATATACTTGTGCCCGTAGTTTGGCACTAAAACCCATTTATTATTATATAATAAGGAGAACAGTATGGAAAAACTCTCAGCTTTACAGCAGGAACGCCTTAAGTTTAAACCCCAGTTACCTTTAAGTTTAAAAACTTCATTTCTAATGATAAAACCCAAATTGGGGAACCCTACGGAAAGCCTGTCTGATCCTGAAAAACTTTCAAAAATCTTCGCACATACTTACGGCAAACCCGTGGTGACTTTTGTAAAAGGAAAAAATGCGGCGTTTAACAAGAAGCCAGTAAAAATTGGAGTAGTGTTATCGGGAGGACAGGCGGCAGGCGGACATAATGTCATAGCAGGACTTTTTGATGCTTTGAAAAAAGCAAATAAAAAAAATAAGCTTATTGGATTTTTAGGTGGTCCGGCTGGGATAGTGGACGGAAAAGTTAAAGAGATAACTGCTTCGCTTATGGCTGAATATAGAAATACCGGTGGCTTTGACCTGATACAGTCCGGGCGGACAAAAATAGAAACGCCAGAGCAGTTTGAAAAAAGTAAAAACACCCTTTTGTCAAAAGGCATTGAGGCTTTAATTGTGGTGGGGGGAGACGATTCAAATACGAATGCGGCATTGCTGGCTGAATATTTAATGAAAGAAAAACTTTCAATAAAAGTTATTGGAGTACCAAAGACGATTGATGGCGACTTGAAAAATGAAATGATAGAGACCTCTTTTGGGTTTGATACCGCGACAAAAATATATTCAGAACTGATTGGAAATATCTGCAGAGACGTAAACTCCGCCAGAAAGTATTGGCATTTTGTCAGGTTAATGGGCAGGAGTGCTTCTCATATTACCCTCGAAGCCGCCTTCCAAACACAGCCGAATATAACGCTTATTGGAGAAGAAGTGCTTGCCAAACAAATGACACTTAGCCAAGTGGTGGATTATATCGCGACCGTAATAGTAAAACGCGCAGAAAATAATAAAAATTTCGGCGTGATTCTTGTGCCTGAAGGCCTGATAGAATTTATTCCAGAGTTTAAGGGTTTAATAAAAGCGCTTAACGAGGCTATGGTAAAGCACGCCGATACCCTCGCAAAACTGGATAGCGTAGTGGCAAAAAAAGACCTGATATATACTTTCTTGGAACACAACCTTGCTGACCTTATGAAATCACTTCCAGCG
>CAILUR010000009.1 GCA_903837445.1 uncultured bacterium
TCAAATGCTTGATAAATTATTTGAAGGGATTTATTCCATATTTCCAAAAAAACAATTCAAAGAAATTACCATAGAAGCCAATCCAGAGACCATTACAAAAGAAAAGGCCTTACTGCTGAAAAAATATACCAGCAGGGTGAGTATAGGTGCGCAGAGTTTTAATGATAAGCATCTCAAAACTCTCGGCAGGATACATTCCTCGGATAAAATAAAACAGGCGGTAAAACTGCTTCGTGCCGCTGGGGTGAAAAATTTAAATATAGATATTATGTACGGATTACCAGAACAGACCTTGACACAAGCATTGGAAGATTTAAAACAGGCAATAGCTTTACGCCCCAAACATATTTCATTTTATATGCTCACTGCCTATGAGGCTACCCCCTATATGGAGCTTTTAAATAAGGGAAAAATGAGCTTACCCCCAGATGAACTTATCGCTGATATGTATCTGGAAGGAATTAAAGTGCTAAAAAAAGCCGGATATAAACAATATGAAATATCTAATTTTTCGAAAAGCGGTTTTACCTGTCTGCATAATCTTAATTATTGGAATATGGGAGAATATGCCGCCGCAGGGTCATCCGCCGCGTCTTTTTTTAAAGGCACGCGCTGTACCAATGTGAGTGCGCCAAAAGAGTATATAGCACGGATAAAAGCTGGAAAAAGCCCTGCACAGGAAACAGATAAATATGACAATGAAAAATATATGAAAGATTTTATTATGTTGGCTTTGAGAAAGACCACTGGGCTTTCGTATAAGCCCTTTAAGCAATTCTTTAAAATTGATTTTTATCAAAGATATAGTAAGATAATAGGTGACTTGGTGCAGGCAGGGTATGCGGTAAACTCAAAGACATACTTGCGCTTGACTCCCAAAGGGTTTTTAATTTCTAATGAGATAATACAGCGCTTAGTTTAGGTGTACTTGTAAAAGTGGAAAGTGAATAAAAAAGTAGGAGAAAAAAATGGATATTAAAAAAATGGTTATAACACAAGCCAGAAGAGCAAAAGATGCTTCTTATGAAATGCTCAAGGCCACCACAAAGTCCAAAAATAAAGCACTTGAATATATAGCGCTGGCGCTTGACTCACAAAGAACGGCTTTGAAAAAAGAAAATAAAAAAGATATCACGGCAGGTAAAAAGAAAGGCCTGACAGCTGCTTTTTTAGATAGGTTGACATTGAATGACGAGCATATTGACTCTATGATAAAGTCCTTAAAAGATGTGATTAAGCTTACTGATCCTGTCGGGGAAATCACTTCTGAATACAAGCGCCCCAATGGTATGAAAATAAAAAAAATTAGAATGCCTTTGGGTGTGATAGTGATAATTTTTGAATCCAGGCCGAATGTCTGCATAGAAGCCGCGGCTTTGACAATAAAATCTGGAAACAGTGTGATCTTACGCGGTGGCTCAGATGCCATAAACTCAAATATTTATATGGGGCGCATAATTAAAAAAGCGCTTTTAAAGGCAGTTCTACCTGAAGCGGCAGTAGAGGTAATGGAAAACACTGACAGAAAAGCAGTAGCCGAAGTGCTCAAACTAAAAGACTTTGTGGATGTGATAATCCCGCGCGGGGGAAAAGGCCTGGTGAACTTTGTGGCGGACAACTCGCGTATTCCGGTGATTTATCACGATGCGGGAATATGTCATACTTTCATTGATAAAACAGCGGATTTGAAAATGGCGCTCAAAGTGTCTTTAAATGCAAAAGTACAAAGGCCCAGCACTTGTAATTCTATGGAGACCTTGCTGGTGCACGAAGGCATAGCGAAAAAGTTTTTGCCAGTAATGGCAAAAAAGTTTCAGGCAGAAAAAGTGGAATTGCGCGTGGATGAAAAAACTCTTAAAATTGTGCCGGGCTTGAAAAAGGCAACGGAAGAGGATTGGGGCACAGAATACAATGACCTTATCCTATCTGTAAAAGTGGTAAAAGACATAGGCGAAGCCATAACCCATATAAACCATTATAGTTCGCATCATTCGGATGCCATAATAACAAAAGATGATAAACACTCTGTCAAGTTTACCATTGAAGTGGATTCGGCAGCAGTTTTTGTAAACGCCTCCACGCGGCTTAATGATGGCTATGAGTTTGGGCTCGGCGCTGAAATCGGCATTTCCAATCAAAAGCTTCACGCGCGTGGACCTGTGGGACTGAAAGAATTAACTTCTGAAAAATATATAGTTTTTGGCACGGGGCAGTTGCGTGGCTAACTATACCGGAAAAATAGGGATTTTTGGCGGGACTTTTAATCCGCCACACGCTGGGCATTATCTGCTGGCAAAAGAAGCAATGAAAGAATTTGGTTTGGAACAGATTTTTTTTGTACCATCATATCTTCCTCCCCATAAAGAACCCAGAAATGTCATTGATGCCGCACATAGGTCAAATATGGTCAAAATGCTTATAGAAGACGAGGGAAAACTTATTTTTTCTGAGTATGAAATTTCACAAAAAAGTGTCTCCTATACGGTAGATACTTTAAAATATTTTAAGACAGAGTTCCCTAACAAAGAGCTGTTTTTCCTGATAGGGACAGATGCCTTTTACTTGATTGACCAATGGAAAGATTCTGCCGCTGTTTTAAAAATGGCTGAGTTTATTATTTTCCCCAGAGAATATTATACAAAAGAAATGATAGATAAAAAGTTTGGCAATATAGGCAATGCGATTTTTTGGGCGCATACAGGACTTATTCATATCTCATCTTCCACGATAAGGGTAAAACTCAAAAGTGGGGAGGAGTGCGTAAAAGAACTGGGCAGCAAAGTCAGCGAATATGTAAAGCAACACGGCCTCTATAAATGAAACTTAATTTAAAAAAAACGAGTATGGTAGCTTTATTTTTGTGTGTTTGCTTTGTTGTACAGGCTGAAGAGGGCCTGCTCTCCAGAGTGTTTTTTAATGATTTCGTGTATGTGCCAAAAATAATAAGTGAAAATCCACTTCAAAGCTGTGTAGTCCTTGGGACTACGGCGCTTGTGACAGCGGTCTTAATGCCTAACGACAAAGCTATTCTCAAAGCCCTACAAAAAAATACTACTCCAGCATACAAAACTTTTTTTGATGTCTTTAACACCTTTGGGGATGGCGTCTATGTGCTGTCAGCGGATGCCGTCTTGTTCTTGGTGGGCGGAGAAAAAGAAAAACGCGTCGCCTCAAAAATACTTGAAAGTATTGCCGTCGGCGGGGCAGTGACCTATGTAGGTAAAAGCATAGTAGGAAGAGTAAGACCCTCGCAAACGGATAATGCATACAAGTATAATATGTTTACTTTTAAAGATGCTTCTATGAGTTCAGGGCATAGTATGGTGGCTTTTGCTTGGGCTACAATAATAGCGGATGAATATGGGCTTTGGTATGTGACTTATCCAATAGCAGTTTTGACAGGCGTGGCGCGGGTTTATAAAAATGCGCATTGGCCTTCAGATGTGTTGGTGGGTGCTGTCATAGGGACTTTCTTCGCAAAGGTAGCGGAATATGAAAACAAGGATATGCAACTCTCATATAACATAAACGGGTTCGCACTCAATTATAAATTTTAAAAAAATGCTACAAGGGAAGTAATTTTTCGTATGATAAAACTCCTTAACAAACTAAGCGTTTTTTGTTATTATTTAGGTATGATTAAATCCTCGGTAAAGGTTATTTTTTTAAAGTCGCTTAAAACCTTTTTGGCGATAGGCATACTTTTATCATTTTCAACTGGCATTTTTGCCGAAGAAGAAAAAACTGATGAGACCAATCCCACCATTATAGAAAACTTTCCCACTACCTTGACCTATCCCAGTTATTGGCATACGCCACTGGGCATACATCGTGGCACTGCTTTTTGGTTAAGGTTTTTTTTAGGGAGTGGCGCCAAGTTTGATAATCCCACTGGAGTTGCCTGCACTAAACTGCTCACAGATTATGGAAAGATAAATGAGGGCGGAGATGATTGCCAGCTCACTGCGTATGGAATAAACTCAGGAGAGGCAAATATTATTTACAATCAATCTATGAGTGAACTTGCAATGTTTGGTGGACCTGGTAAAGGGGACGGGCAATTTGACAAACCTACTGGAATTGCCTGCAATGAGTATGGGGATGTGTATGTGGCGGATACGGGAAATGACCGTGTGGTAAGGCTTTTTAATAATGGAAAAAAACTTAAATTTATCAGAAACATAGGCGGGTCTGGAAATGATATTGGGCTTTTTCGCGGGCCAACTTATGTGGCGCTTGATAGTGCTGGCAGGCTCTATGTCTCGGATACAGGCAATAATAGAATACAAGTGTTCGCAAAGTCAGGGGGCTTTTTGTATATGTTGGATGCGTCAAACGGACTGCTCAATCCCACTGGGCTTTGTCTCAGTGATGAACACGAGCGCTACAGCGGGTATAGATACGATTTTTTATATGTAATTGATGGAGATAATAATAGGATTTTAAAAATGGATTTGCAAGGAAATATAAAAAACGCAGTCAGGGTAAATGATTTGCTTGGAAAAAAAGTATTGCTGACCACGGTCGCTCAGGATTACTATGGAAATATATATGTCGTGGATAATTTAAACTCCCAACTTTATAAGTTTACTCCTGATTTGAATTTTATCACTGAGTATGGCTCTTACGGCACAGAGGATTATAAATTTGAAAATCCAGTCGGCATAGCCATATACAAACACTATGGGCAAGTCATAGTCTCTGATAAAAGCTCTGCCCAGTATTTTTGGATAGGAAGCGATATTAAAAACTTAATAGTGGAAAAAATAAAAAATGAAACAGCAGATATGCTGAAGTTTGAGTTCACTACTACCGAAAAAAGTTATGTGACTATGGAGATAGGAACCGAAGGCACGCCAGTGCAGATATGTAAAAAGTTAGAACTTCAAATGGGAGAAAATATTATAACCTGGAATATTCCGACCGAGGATTATGGGAAATATTTTAAGGTAGGACAAACTTTACCCATTATTATTAAAATCACTTCCACCTATTCCTCCTATCCGCATATAGTAAAACAATTTAAAACTACTGTAACTTTTTAATTTTGCGATAGGGCAAGAAACCCCAATAAAATATGGGGTTATTTGTATATAGTGGAACGAATAGTGACTTCTACTCTTCTGTTTTTTAATCTGCCTTCTTCTGTGTCATTTCCCGCTATTGGGGACTGTTCGCCCCAGCCAGTGGTCTTTATCCTGTTTTGATCAAAGCCCATAAGCTCCACCATAAAAAACTTTACTGCTTCGGCACGCGCTTTTGAAAGCGTGATATTGTCAGGATATTTCTGACCTGAAGGTGGCAGGTTATCGGTATAACCTCCAATGAGAATATCTGAATCAGGATATTTATCAGTGGTCTGTTTAAGGCCTTTGAGAATATGATAGGCGCTGATTTTTACATTGGCATCACCGATTTCAAAAAGGGCATCAGAAGCAAATAAAAGTTTTATCTCCCGAAGCAAGACCACTTGCGCCTGAAGTGGCGTCTGACCTTTATTTCCGAGAGTATCAGAAGAAAACATATTATAATAATACAACTGCCCAGTGGTGACATATTCACCGGCATTGCTTTTGCCGTCCCAGACAAAAACTGGTGGAGGCATACCCAGTCCACCTGTGTTAAAAAATAATTTTTTATTTGAATCGTAAACTGCCAGTTGCCAATTGGCGACATTATATTTGTCTATGGCGGACATAGAAAAAGTGGAAGGAATAATAAGCTTTTCCGCTTGCCCTGGTTTTATAAGTTTTGGTTGAGCGTCTATGACCATACTGGGAGGCGTGGTATGTATTTCCACACTTACTGGTTGAGATATGGAAGTGCCGTTATCATAGTCCACAAAAGCCGCCGCCAGATAAGGCCCATCTGGTAAGACAGCGCCTGTCTGGGAAAGCCCATTCCACGGCACATTTGTCGCGTGGACACCTGCAGGTAAAATCGCCTGAAGGTTTCTGCCTGTGCTATCGTAGATTTTTACTTTTGCGGATTTAATTTTTCCTGGAGCTTTTAAAGTGAGAGTATAAAAAGTATTATCCATAAAATTATCTCTGTTGGGAGAAAAAGCCGCAGGGGCAACAGTAAGAATTACCGGAGGCGTGCCCCAGGCATAGAGCGCTGAAAATCTATGAGTCGCCCCAAGTTCAGAATAATTTAAAAAAGCATAGTCAAATTCAAAATTATTTAATTTAAAACCGGCACCGAAAGAGGGCTGGTTAAAAGCACCGAACTTATAGCCTGCGCGCAATGCCACCGTATTATATAACCAATATTCCGCTCCCAGTGAATAGATATTGCCGTAATCAAATTGGAAAAGGGACTGCAAGGAAAAGGTAAGGGAGTTATTTAAAAGAGTATCGGAAATGGCGAGCTTGAGAATTTTTGGAGGTGCGAAAGTTACTTCCAAAACACGCATATTGGCGCCTATGTTTTCAAGGGTGAGGCCTGTGCGTATATAATTTCCATCAAAAAAGGTCTTATATAAAACTCCGAGAGTGCCTGTGATATTTGCACTATTATAATTTGCGATATTTTCAGAGGTGTATTTTAAAGTTATGCCAGAGGAGAGATTTTCGCTTAAGTCAAGCCCATACCCAAGAATAATGGAATAGTCATAAGGACTGAAAGTCCCGTTGTTATAAGCTGACCAGGAAAAAGTCGGAGTACTAATATCGTCAGGCAGGGCTAAATTTCTTGGCATATTTCCCACATTGAACCAAGCGAGGGCGGCACCGAGTTTTCCCACATCTGAAAAAGGCACAGGAAAGACCATAGATATAAACTCATAATTGATATCTTGAAACCAGCTTATATGAGTGGCTTGGAACTCCAGCCCAGGGACAGCAGAAAGCCCAGCAGGATTATAGTAAAGTCCGTAAGTGCCTTCGGATAAGGAGTTAAAAGCTTCGCCCATACCGACAGCACGGGCGAAAGGTGGAATTTTTAAAAAGTTTGAGCTTGTAGTGCCGACCAGTTCACTTCCGGCATAGACACTTCCGGAAAAGAGTGCCAGCAAAAAAAAAACTAAAAAAGTTTTTTTCACACAATCCCCTTGAAGCTTGCGAATTTTGTGTTCAAGGCGCAAATTAAAACTGGTTTATTCCATTCCGAGCTTTTTTTTGCCATCCGTAGTCATTCTCTCCGGTGTCCACTGAGGTTCCCAAACAAGAGTGACCAGCGCTTCTTTGACTCCCGGAACAGCTTTGACAGCATCGGTTATTTGTTCCTGCAGATAGGCGGCAAGAGGGCAACCCTGCATAGTTAAAGTCATATCCACTTCCACTTTCCCAGCAGCTTTTATTTCCACTCTGTATATGAGGCCCAAATCCACCACATTGACAGGGATTTCTGGATCATAGACTTCTTTTAAGGCAGTATAGATAGTTTCGGTTTTTAAAGTTTCTTCAGGCATAAAGGCCTCCTTTTTTAGTGATTGTAAAGGATATGTAGTTAAAAGTCAAACTAAAATGGCTTGGGTTTTACTTAGAAAGGAAATAAAAGAGGTAAAAAAAATTCTTCTTGCCAGCAGTAAGATATTTGATATAATAGGTATCAAGTTCTTTTAAAATAAAAAATCGGGAAATTAAATAGCTAATTTTTTTTTGGAAAAAAACAGGGAATCCTGTTCCACTATGTAAAATAGCTTAAACCCATAAATTAACCCGTATTTCGTTTGTTTCTAAAAAAAGAACAGAAATGACCGGTAGTTCCGGAAAATATATATTATATGGAGGATTTAAATATGTCAGACAAGGCGATAGTACTTAAACCTCGGGAAGCAATACATAATGTTTTTGAAGGGCTGGATGGAGCGGTAAAAGAAACTGGGTTCGCAGCGCTGGAGTTTTTCGGCAAAGAAAAATCTGAAAGTGGCAACAAAATTGAAGATCTGGTAAAAGTAAATAAACTAAAAACCGCCTATAACACTCTCATTTCAGCCCTCGTGGAAAATCGCCTCAATGACTTAAATAAATATCAGCGGCTTTTCTTAGCCACTGGCGCTATCGGCGACAGCGTGGAAACAAATACAGGCGTGGTAAACTTGCTTGACCTCACAGTATATAATTCGCTTTTAAATAGTTTTGAAAATAAAGATGAAGACAATCCTTTTGATAGTTTTGTTTTTTCAGTGCCGGAGAAATATAAAGCGCTTGCCAAAGGCGAGTTAGAACTCATAGACACTTCAGGGAAGAAAAAAAGAAATACTACGACTAAAGTGGATACCAAAAAAGTAAAAGCAAATCTGGAGTGGAAGAAAAACGATTCTCTGCGGACAGGCGCAAATTTTATACGGGAAATGGGAAATGACTTAGACAATAAAATTCTGCCGCTCACGGATGGCGTGAAAATAAAAAATATAAAATTGAATTATGACATAGTAAAAAAATATCTTGAAATTCTCCAAAAAGGGCACAGGATAACTCCTGACGAAAAAAAACTCAAAGACACTCTTAAATTGCCTGTGGAAACAATGAGTAAAGGAATGCTGGAGTTTTTTACTTCTAATGCCGAGGCCTTTACAAAACTGAGCACACAAATGGCAGGGCTCAAAGAAAAGATAGAAGACATAGTTCAAAAAGAAATAGAAATAGGTAAAGTAGATACCATAGTCAGCGAAACAGAGGCAAAGACTTTTACAAAGTTTGACACTGAGACCATTGATATTGTTAAAAAAGATATAAGCATATTAAACGGGTTTATAGTAACTGCCGCGGAAAAAGCCGCCAACAGAGTGCCTTTTTCAGGCGCCAGAATTCTTTTGAACTCACAGATTCCAGATGTAACAAAATCTGAGAACTTCTTATGTACTCCTGAAGCCGTTTTAAAATCCTTAAATAAGATTGCTGAAATACATGTAAATCTTTTTCCTAAAGACGAAGAGGGAAACTATATAATTCCACCCATACTTATAGAACCTATTAGAAATTACTGTGATTTTTTGGAAGACAGATTTGTCATAGGCTTTGTGTCGGGTGAGGCGGCGAAAGTCGGCGCGAAAGTGGGGTTTAGTCCTGTAGATATGCAAGTGTTAAAAGTTATGGGAATGTATCTGGCAAAAGACCCTGTGTATAATTATCGTGGAGAGTTAAATGAAGGTACTTTTATGGGCGACTATACAGGAAAAGTAGAAAAGACAGCCCAGGTAAAATGGACTGGCGCGGATAAGAAAATGAATATGGTAATGTCTTCAGAACTTGTAGATGCTGCGTCCAGAGATGATGCGGTCAATGACTATATTGATTTCTTGTTCAACACTGAAAATGGTTTTGGACCGAGCCAAAAAATGTCAAAACGCAGAGTGGTCATAATGCTTAGATATTGCACGATAAAAAGCATTGAGAACAATGTCAGATTATTGCTAAATTATGTGGCCCAGAGTGAACCTATAGAAGTCCGCGATACGATTTTGAAATATACCAACCGCAATCACGATGCGGCAAAAGAAATGGTAAGAAAGCTTTTAAAAGAAGATGCAGGTCTGCAAAGGACGCTGGGCGTCAATGCGGATTATGTCATAAGCAAAATATTCGTATAAGAAAAAGCACGCTCTTATACTAAAACAATAAAATACTCCCACCTTTAGCTATAGCAGGTTTTAGCCAAGGTTTGTTTTACTTTCAAAATATTATTTTTTTATTAAAACTGTCGCTATTATAAAAACCAAAAAAATAAGTGAAAAAATTTCTGTTATATTATTTTTAGAGCGAGCTTTATATATATAGAAAAGGGTTAGGACTATGGCAAGTATTGCTGGTATAAAAAGTAAGGGTGCGACAAGTAAGACAGGGGTGAAAGCATAAACAACTATAAGCAGACAAATGGCTGATATATTTTTAGCATTTTCGCGTAGGCGAGAGAGCGCAAAAACGGCCAGCGAAAGTAGCCCAGGAAAAACAGGGTTAAAATTATTAAAGACAGAGATATCTTTTATGGCAGCGGTGCCAGCGACATAAAATATGAAGATGAAAAGCGCATAAGCAACACTCTGTATGAGGGGCGACCGTGAAAGGTGAAAGGGGGCATTATAAAGAAAGACACAAAGGGCGCATATAAAAACATAACTCAAAAAGATACCAGTGGACAAAGCGAGCGCCGGCATAAGGATAAGGATAAAAATGGGAACTGCTAAGGAAGCTATTTTTGAGGCGGTGGAGTTTAAACCAGCATAAAGCCCGAAAAAAAGCGGAAGCAGACAGCCAACAAGCAGATAGGCGTAGTCCATAGGATTGGCAAAAAGGAGAGTGCCTGGTCTTTGGGGGGCTAAAACAAACCCAGCAAAAAATGCAGCCGAGAACAACAAAGCAAAAGGGGAGAAAAAAAGTTTTAATAAGTGTTTAAAAGCAGGCAGACCATAATGGCGTAAAAACATAATGAAAAGCATAGGAAATAAAAATAAAAATATCAGCAAGGAAGTTCTGCTCAAAAACCCACCAGCATAGGAAGTTCCAAAGAAAAAGGTATTTACGAATAAATCAAAGCCAGTATGCAAAAACGGGAAGACCGGAAGCAAGATAAAGACAGGAAATGCCATAGAAGAAATGGTAAGTACATAGAGCAAGAGAGAGGCTGAGACAGCTTTTATTATATTGTGAGTTTTATAGAAGACATAAAACCCTATAAAAAAGAAAGAGGCAAAGACCTCAAAGCGTATGCCAGCGCAGACCTTTACCTCTGTCACAGGCGAGAAAAAATACAACAGGGCTTTAATATAATCAGACAAAGTGTAAAGATAATCAATTTTACAGCCGGCAGAAGCATAAAAGAGCAGGTCAATAAAAGGCACCACTATTATCCACGCATAGAAGACCAGTAATATCTTTAACACAGGCACGAGTTTTTCTTTTGTTAAAAAATGAAGGACTAAGGCAAGGGCACATAAAAGCGTTACCCATTCCAAATTAAATAAAACTCCCATTTGCATTATGGCGGTCTCAAAGGAGGCGTTTGTACCTAAAGTATGTGCGCTCTCAAACGCGCCCTCTATGAAATTTCTGGTATAAGAAATACAAAGAAAGAGGAGTACATAGGCAGGCACAGTTACTGAATAGGTTTCGGCAAATAAAATAAACCTGCGAAGCCAGTGTTGTGGGCGCTGTGGCTTAGGGGTCACGGTGTCACCTCCCAAAAATGTACGAGTGTGGAAGCCCTGTCTTTTTGTACTGCATTAGCATCTATCCGCAAAGCCGCTTCTAAATGAGGCAGGGCCTCTGGTCTCAAACCTAAACGCATTTTGGATTTGTAAAGACCGAGCTGTGCTGACACAAAGCCAGGATATAAAATAAGGGCTCGGTTAAAATATGAAACTGCTGCTTTGGCATTATTTTGAAAAAGATAAAGGGCGCCAATGTTGTAAAGGACATCTGCTGAATTTGGAAAATATTTTAAGGTATTTTCATAAGTAGTTATGGCTTGCGCGGACTTGTCTGAAAGTGAAAGTCCTTGTGCGTAATGGGTCAAAGTAGAAAAGTTGTCCTGTTCCAAAGACAGGGCTTTTTCAAAAAAAGTAAAACCTCCAGAAGAGTTCTGCACAGCGGCTTTTAAATAAAAATTTGAGACCAAAGCTTTTGGTTTAGAAAAAGAAAAATATAATACAAGAGGAAGCAAGAGAAGTAAAAGCAGCGCATATCGAGGCAAAGGGGCTAGTTCAAAACCAGTGTTAGTCGCACGGGCTGTCTGCGCCACCAAAAGACCTGCCAAGGCAAATAACAGCGAGGCAGAAGGCATAGAAAAAAGTGGAAAATTAAAAAAAGATTCGCAGAAGAAAAAGACCAGCGAACAAAAAATAGCACTGGAAAAAAGCAAGTCGCTGTCTTTCATATAGGCAGAGGCCTTTTCAAAAGCCAAAGCCAAAGAAAAGATAAAAGCGATATAAAGCAAAAGTCCCAAGGTGCCGGTTTCGGCTAAAAGTTGCATATAATCATTGTGGGCAAAAGAAGACACCACAAAATCATTTGAGTTTTTTAGGGCAAGTAGTTTTCCGCCTTTTTCCTGTTGAAATTGTTTTATGGCGCCAGCCCCAGCCCCTATTATAGGAGAGGTGAAAAAAATATCAGCGGCACTGCCAGTTAAAAGCAGGCGATTACTGATTTCTGGTGCGGTTGAAGAAAAAAGGTGTGAAGTTCTTTGTACTCCTGTGCTAAAAGCCCCGAAAAATCCAGGGATAAGAAAGGGGAAACACACGGCTAAAACGAGAAAAACCTTTATTTTATTGGTAAATATAGGGCGAACCCCAGCGCGGTAAAAGTAATAAGCTAATAAAACAAGCGCTATACCAAGCGATAAAACAACACCACGGGAAGAGCAGATAATAATTACAGGTATGGCAAGTGCCAAGTTGAAAACTGCTAAACCTCCACCTGCCTTGCCAGAAATGGCGCTATAAATAATAAAAGGCAAAAGAGCGGCAATGAACTCGCCAAAAAAAATAGGGTTGCCAAAAAAAGAATAAGGTCTGTTTATGCCAGAAAAAGAAAACTGAAATATGCCATATCCTAAGGCGAGGGTAAAAATGATATTTAAAAAAAATAAAAGTTTTTGCCGAGAAAGGTGAGCATAAAAACCAGAAAAAAAGAAAAGCGGAGTGAAAAAAATAAGTCCGTAAAAAAATGCAGGATGGGCTTGAGACCATAACAAGCGGGAAGAAATAAAAATATAATAAAGTGAGAGAAAAATAACAGGGGCGGTTATTTTGAAAGGGCCCCGATATAAAAAAAGTGCGCCCAAGGAAAGATATACGGTCAGTACTATGCCGAGGGCTTTAGGAAGCTGGTATAGGTCATACATACCGGGGAAAAAAATTAAAAGAGAAAAGATTCCGAAAATAAATAAAAGCCGTAAAAAAAGCGAGGGCGAGGGGAGGGTCATATCAGAATGAAGAAGGATATGGACCTGGCGTCGGAACGAGGAAAGAAAACTCGCCGAAAGACAGGACCTCTACAGAAGCCCCTGAAACTCCGAAGAGGTTCATATCTTTATTGAAATAGACATATAAAAAAGCAGGGTCTGTGGTATCTGTTGTCAGGGCGGAATTTTCCCCAAGATAAATAGTGCCAAAAATACATACATTTGAAGCATTAGCGCTTGTCCCTGGAGTACCACCTATGCGCAATTCGCCACCAGCATATATTAAGCCATAGTGTTTTACATTAAACAGATAAGGCACACCAGACCCAGGCACCACATAATGAAGGTTGTCCGTACTTTGCGGACTGTAAAAATTATCTGGTGGGGGCACATTATATATATTATCAATGTCTGCGGCGGCTACTGTAAAAGTGGAATACTTGACACTGGAATCAGTCGCAGACGGGGTAATCCCTTTTATAATCATAGGTCCCATAACAATAAGCGTTCCATAAGTAAGTCCCTGATGAGTGACATCTCCGTAAAGACTTAAAGTCCCAGCGGTAACTGTAACTGCCCCGCTGTAAGTATTGCAGGAATTTAATCTTAAAGGCAGACCGTCTGTGGTATCAATGAACACTACGCTGTCGGCAGAATTGAGCTTAGGCATAACAGTGCGGGTCATATAATTTGCAGAAGTAAAAAGATTTAAAGGCAGACCCCCTGGACCAAAATATGTATTTTTTGTTTTTGCATAATTTTTGTAATATTCAAAATCTATATCGGGCGCCACTGCAAAAGGAGAAAAAGGATGAGAGTGTGCGGTAGGGCTCATATCATCATAGACAGTGCTAAAAAGATAATTAGTTCCAGTTCTGCCGTTATTGTAAGAAATGGCGGTATAGATATCATTTGCCGAATACACCCGGGGTTTCCAAGGTTGATGTCCAGAAAAAACAGGCGTGCCAATAGCCACTGGCACTGAGCGAAGCTTGCAATACCCTGGGTTTGTATTTGCCGAATAAATATCTCCCCAAAAAAAGTTAGCTCTATCTGGATTGAAAGAGTTGTTATCAAAAGTGCCAGAGGTGGTGAAATCAATTTTGCCTTTTGAGATAAGCGGTCCGCCCATTTTTAATTTTTGCACCACTGCGTAAAACTGGCCAGTACATTTTGTGACTGCGGTTTTTACTTTTATGCCTATGGTTTTATAATCCGCATTGCCTTGTCTGGCTGTAGGAAGAGCTGGATTTGTAATATACAGATTGCCATTTGTGATATGCACAGTGTAGGTGCCGGAGGAAGTGGTGAACTCGTGCAAATAGCCGTAATAGTTTTCGAGAGGCACATTTCCCCAGTTGTTGCCCTGTTGCAAGACATAAAGACACTGTTCAAGCGCAAGTCCTGCCAGTTCTTGTTTTTGAAAAATACAGGTATTCTTGACTTGCAATTTTGAATAGTTTTGAAATAAGGAAACCATAGTGGCACCCAAGATGGAAAGTACAGCCGCCAAGACAATCACGACAGGAAGGGATTGTCCTTTTTGACCTGCCACTAAAGTTTTTCTAATTTTATTTTTATGCATTTATAACCTCGGTCTTAGTTGTAATAAAAGCCAGCGGAGTGCATCCGTTTTACAACAATATTTTCCCGCATAAAAACTATAACAGGAGGCTTGTTTTTGTATATCCATTTTTTAAATCTCGCGCCGACTGCAATCGCCGTGCCTTCTTTGGAATCCACAAAAGCAAACATAAGCGAGTCCACATTTGCGGACAAGGTAATGGTTTTGTAATAAGTATTTGCTTGTACTTGAGTACTATTGGTGAGGTCTGTGCCAGGTAACACCTGAGGATAAACAGAAAGGAGATATCCGTTTTTTTGAAATAATTGGACTGGGGCACCTGTCGCGCCTATGGTGACCAAGGAGGCACCACCATTTGCGCAACCGCAATTGGATTGTGTGGTAGAGACCACGGCTTCCTCAGCCATAATGGCTTCTATATAACTGTTCGCAGGTTCATTTGCATTTATTCTGGAAATAGCTATGGTAGAACCCTGAGACTGTTGTATGAGTTTTTTTATCGCTAGCATAGTGATTCGCGATTCCCCAGTCAAAGACAGGCGCGCAGTGGCAAAGTTAAACATATAAGTGCCATCGCGTAACAACTGAAAAATACCTACACTGACTATGCTCATAATAGCCACAGAGAGAATAGCTTCTAAAAGTGTGAATCCTTTTCTTTTTTTAAATTTAAGCATTTTTAATGTCCTTAAGGTGAAGGAGTCGGATATATGGACCAAGTACTTAAATCCCCAGTAATGTTTTGATTTGTGGCCCCAGGTGAGACATTTGTAATTTTTTTATAATAATTTTGTGTAGTTTTTATTAAATTTTGAGGTGAGCCAGTATATGACACATATGAATAGAAAGCGTAAATATCATAATTTTTTCCCACAGGTACATTTACACTAAAATTTGCGGTGTGAGTGCCTATGACACCGTAATAGGGATAGTTAATTCTGCTACGGCCAGTATGCTGAAGGTAAAGGGGATTGGGGTGCGCCATATTGAAAGTATAGGCGACTACTGTTTGCCCCGTAGGATAAGCCATAACTTCTATTCCATTTGAAAGGTCAGAAGAGTCTACTGCCACTTTTCCAGTTATATAATTATAGGTCTGTTTTAATTTAAAGTTTTTATTTGTAGCAGTAGTGCCGTAAGCAATTGTAATCCCTGTATATTTTTTTACAGGAGGAGAGCTGACATCGTAAGCGCTTATGTCCAACGATGGCCAGACCTGATAATTGGTGCCAACAGGAATTTCATTTATTACATAGTAGCCAGTAACAGTATCGGAATAGGCATCGCTTCTTCCTCTGTTAGTCCCACCACTATCATATGCCTGTAACCAGACTCCACCGATAGGATTTCCTGTTAAACTGTCTACAATATTTCCAGAGAGAGAGCCTGCCTGCGTTAAAATCATAGGACTTGTAAGGGCATTGATAACTCCGCCAGTGACAGCGATAGAACTATTGGCAGACATATAACCGGGTTTGGTGGCGTAGAGAGTCCAATTTCCCGGAGCCACATTTATGAAAGAAAAAGTGCCGCCGCTGGTGGTAGTCGGACTTACCACAGAAGGATCACTGATAGTCACTTGGGCGCCAGATAAAGGATTGTTACTTGAGTCCAAAACATTTCCTGAAACAATTCCAGTGGTGCCTGAAGCGGCGGTCAGAGAGAGACCGGCATAAGTAATAGAGCCAAGTGCTACAGCTACTTTTGTGACACCATAATAAAGTGTACTGCCATTTATAATGTAAGAAATAATTGTAGTATCACCTGCAGAAGTATTTATATTTGAAATAGTAAAACTACAGTTTGAACTTGAGACAGTAGCTATAGCCGAAAGGCCGTCAAGGGATTGCACATTCGCTCCAGTGGCACAATAAATTGCAGGGGTCATAGTGGGAGTGTTTGTGACCACAGGCGTATTTGTGACAGTCAAAGTAGGAGCACAGTTGTAGTATTTGACTTCCAGCCAAGCCGCATCGCACTCTACCCATTGCAAGCTACCAGCATTGACACTTAATACAGAGCCCAAAGTATTTACTTTAGTCCAATCCCAAGTAGCATAAAGTGAAGTTATATCTGTGTAATAGAGGGCTTGTGGCGCAGAAACTATATTTCCGCCGGGTAAACTATAAGAAACAAAATTGTTTGTATAGAGGCCAGTCCAAGTAGGCACAGCCCAATGAACTCCACTATCATCTGTAAAATTAATTTTAAGGGTTTTACCAGTCCAACTCTGGCCAGCAGACACATTGAAAATTACTTGCGTGATGCAGGTGTTGGCGCTGGTAAAATCAGCGAACTCTGTGTAAAGATAGCGAAGCGTGTTACCGGAAGTAGAAGCCAAATTGCCATCCAATGCGTTGATATAGGTAGGGCTTGTCCAAGTTTGCGTTTTTCCAGTCATAGCACCAGTGCCGTAGAGTAATTTCGTGCTGGGAGTAGAAGTGGAAGTAGGAATCGGTGTGGGAGTATAAGTGTGAGTCGGTAGTAAAATATTTACATAAACATTTCCCGTGACTATGCCACCATCAATAGCCACGCAATTAAAATTTACGGCTGTGACTGCTTGTCCACTCAGAGGCACAGCAATGGGATTTGAAGCGTAGGAAGTCAGCGAAATACCAGCTCCATCCGCAAAAAGAGTATAGGCCCCAGGGGCGACATTTGTAATAAAATATTGTCCAGTAGAACCGTTGGCATAGGCGGTATATTGAGGATAGCCGACAAAATGTACAGCCGCGTTTGAAGAAGTTCCAGGAGGGACAGGAGTACTGAAAGCGTTATACTTGTAAACATAACCGGTCACGGTGGCGCCTGACATAGGAATTGTTCTGTTGGAAATAAGCGTGGAAAGGCTGGAGGTTTTTGTAAGATTATCGGCATTATAGGTGACTACCACAGTTATTTGTTTTATGTTTTGATCATAGGAAGCAGGAAGTGCGCTTTGTAATTTCCCTATAAAATTTCCCGAACCATCGTCAGTCGCATATGTGACTATTCTATAAATTTTATAAGTTATACCAGCGACATTTTCGATTTTTACGGCATAAGGATTTAGAGTATTTGCACAGGCCTCAAATTGCGCCAGATTGGGAGTATTGGCATTGGAGAGGCAGGCATCAGGAGTGATTTTGACTGTATCATAACCACTTTGTTTTAATAGGTCAATATTTTCAGACACCATATTCATAGAGTAGGCTTTTAATTGGGAAGAAGTCACATATTTATAAACGCGGGTTATTAGATTTACGGAAGACAAAACTACAAAAGACACAATCACAGCAGACATCATTGTCTCAATGTAAGTTAACCCCCGTGCACGCTTGAACATACTCATATTTAACATTCCTTTTGAGAAAAATATGGGTGTTTATATAATAATTATAACAGGTAAATATGTTTTGTCTATTATTATAGGAAGAATACTTTTATTTAATATTGTAAATAAAAAGCGTTGGAATAAAATGCGGAAAAATAATAAAAGTTGCGGCGGAGACGAAAAAAATTAAAAAGATTAAAGGTTCATTAATTTTATTTTTAGGAAGCAGGATTGCTAAAAAAGTAGCGGTGGCAGGAAGTAATGATAAAAATAAAAAAACTCTTGAACCGAGGGCGAGGGCGACAAGGATATATCCGACAAAAGCCAGTGCGGCGCTTATTCCTTTTCCAAGCCGTGCTCCAAAAACCGTCATAACCGTGGCAATTCCGTATTGTTTATCGCCTTTGAAATCATTCACATCTTTTACATTAAAAGCTAAAGTGAGAGCCGTGAAAATTATTGCCAAAAACTTTAGAGGCAGGTGGGATAAGTCCGCCCCTGGCACACAGGCACACCCTAAAAGCCAAGCAAGTATGGTGGCAAACGCAATGACAGCAGTGTTTAATATAAAAACGCGTTTTAGCCTGAAAGGTGGGCAGGAATAAAAATACGCAATGAAATGTATGCAAAGGGTAAGTATAAACACTCTTGGAGAAAGGGAAAAGGCGAGTACTCCTGAATAAATAAAAAGCCCAACAAAAAAACGAATATGGGTGCTTTTTAAATTTTGTTTAAAAGTCAAGGGATTAGGTTTTTTATTTGTCACATCAATTTTTGCATCGTAAAGATTATTTAAAATAAGCCCTGAAAGGAAAAGCAGATTTATCAAGACGACACCGCCTATGAAAGGCGGAACTACAGAAAAAAAAGAAAGGCCTTTGCTAAAGAGGCAACAAAGAAACCCTGAGATAAACACAAAGGAATAATAAAAATGTCTGGAGTATCTCCCACTTAATAGGATGGCTTTATATTTGTCAAAACGATAGAGAAATAAAAAAAGTATCAGCGCTATGAAAAGGAGAAACACAGGCAGGGTGAGAGGCAACAAAGAACTATGCTTTTGAAAGCAAGTATTTTTTGTTTAACCAGAGGAAAGCAGAAAAAATAAAAATAACCGCGCAGAAAATATCTACTATGAGGAATTGCTGTGGGGCTTCGTGATACCTAAAAAACTCTATGATAAACCGTGAGAGAGAATAACTAAGTCCCATAAGGATTATCAGCTCTCCGTGGTATTTTTTGCGGGGTTTATAAGTCATAAGCAAAATAAAAATGGCAAGCCAAGCAAGGGCTTCAAAGAGTTGAGTGGGAAGTAGAGGAGTATCTCCAAACACGGAATAAGCGTAGGAAGAAGAAGAGAAAAAAGCCGCCAGCGGAAACTCTTTGCTTGTGGGAAGTCCAATACAACAGCCGTTTAAAAGACAAGCAAGGCGGGCAAAAACTCCGCCTAAGGCAATAGAAACGGAAAAAAGGTCAGCGGTTTCCCAGATATTTACTTTGAGTAAGGCGGCGATAGGAAAGGCAAATAAGACTGCGGCTACAAGTCCCCACCAAAGTGAGACAGCCCCAAAGAAATTAAAAACAGGGAGTTGTCCAATAAAAAGTTGTTCCACAATAAAACCAGCGCGCGCACCGATAAAAAATGGGATGAAAATAAGAAAAGCGAAAATAAGGATTTTATTTGCTTTTCCTTTTTTAAAAGAGGTGAGGTGAAAAGAAAGTAAACAAAGCCCGGCAATAATACCGAGCACATTTAAAACCAAGTAAGAGCTTATATAAAAATTGCCTATATACCCCAGCAGTGGAAACATAACACCTCAAAAGATATGACATAAAATACTCTTTAATGATTATATAGCAAGGCAGAAAGCAAAGCAACTATTGATAACCCGTGAGGATTTGATATAATTGCTTTTGTGATATTGCTGAAAATATTTTAGAATTAGTGGAGACAAAATGAAAGAAAAAACATGTTTGGCGCTTTTTTCTGGCGGGCTTGATAGTATGCTAGCCATAAAAGTTATGGAGGCACAGGGCATAAAAGTCATTGTGCTGAACTTTAACACAGGTTTCTTTTTTAAAAATTACAAAGAAATAGATGGGGTACTTAAATATATAAAACCCACTCTGCCAGGAATAGAAGTCAATGTCATTGATATAAGAAATGATTTTTTTGAAACACTTAAAGCGCCGGCATACGGATATGGCAGTAATATGAATCCCTGTATTGACTGCAAGATTCTTATGCTGACAAAAGCAAAAGCCCTTATGAGTGTTTACGATGCGGGGTTTGTCATTACTGGAGAAGTGCTTGGACAAAGGCCTATGACACAAAACGAGCGGGCTATAAAAATTATTCAAAAACGATGCGGGTTGGAAGGGTATTTGATAAGACCGCTGTCTGCGAAACTGCTGGACGAAACAGAACCTGAAAAACTTGGCTGGGTGGACAGAAATAAATTACTTGATATAAACGGTAGAGGTAGAAAAAGACAATATGAGCTGGCAAAGGAGTTTAATATTCCAGAGGAATATATACAACAACCAGCAGGCGGTTGTATTCTCACGGAAGAAGCGTATTCAAAAAGATTAAGAGATTTTTTGCCGGACTTGAGTACAGAGCCGGAAGACCGCAACCTTGAACTGAAATTGCTCTCAGTGGGGAGACAGTTTCGCAAAGACAAGGTAAAGTTTATTATAGGAAGGAATGAAACCGACAATAAGTTTCTTTTGCGGTTTAAAGGGCTTTCTGAGTATAGCGTGTTTGAACCTGCCGAAGAAATCGCTGGCCCAGTAGTGATTACAAGAAATGCAATAAGCGATGATATTAAAAAGTTTCTCGCAGAGGCCACAGCGGCTTACTCGGATGGTAAAGATATGGAAAGTATGGATATAATAATTACCAACGGCAACACTATGTCAAAGCTTACGGTTAAACCCGGAGTGAAAAGCGAACTGACAAAATTGAGAGTAGATATTTAAAAGTAGGCATAAAGGTTTTGAAAAGGAGGGTATATGAAATATATTATTGACGGTTACAATCTTATGTATAAACTTGAAATCACCGCTACTGAAATGCAAGGCAGACGAGCAGAAATGACAGAACTGCTTTTAGGCTTTTTGGAAAATAATCCAGGGAAAATGACTGTGGTCTTTGATGCCCCCTCCACTGAGTCCACTCTGAGACATAAGGAAAATCACGGGACTATGTTGTTTGTTTTTGCGGCGAAAGGCGAGACCGCGGATGATATAATTTTAGAACTCATAAAAAATAGACAGGGAAAAGCTAAAGAACATATAGTCGTATCCTCGGACAATCGCCTGCGGGATGCAGCGATAAAAGAACATATGAAAGTGCTTAAATCGGAAGAGTTTGTAGAATATTTGTAAGTCCTTTTATTGGCGCCCAAATAAAAAAACTATAAAAAACTTGACTTTTGATTAATATCTAAGTATACTTAGCTCTACCTAAATATTAGTATGAATGAAAGATAAGGAGAAACTAAATGAAGGGAATGAAAGGCAAACCCAGCGCTTGTGCGCCAACTGGCGAAATGCGAGAAATCTTTGGTTGTATGGTGGATATAGTAAAATCTATTCGTGGTAAAAAAAAGATTAAAATTTTTCAAGGAGAGTTTCAAGAACTGACAGGGGCACAGATACATGTCATGCATTATCTTTTTGAAAAAGACAATGCGACTATGACAGAACTGGCTGACTATGCCAGAGTTAAAATGCCCACTATGACGGACAATGTAAATACCCTCGTAAAATACGGATATGTCAATCGTACACACGAAGAAAATGACAGGCGAAAAGTAACTGTGCATATGGCGGCAAAAGGAAAAAAGATAGTAATGCGACATATAGAAGCCAATATGAAACACTTAGAAGCACTTTTTAAAGATATGACGCAACACGAAAAAACAAATATATTGAAACTTTTGAAACTTATAAAAACTTCACTCGAAAGGATACAAAAATGAAAAAACACAAAGTTCTTATTTTTACGGCAAGTATCTTGTTTGTTTTAGCTTTTGGAGCTGTGGCGGCCGAAATACCAAAGTTATTTTACACAGATTACTCGGTCAGCTATGCCTCTCTTTTAGCGCCTTCCACTCTGGAACGCAATGACACAGGGGCTTATGACACTGCTGATTTTTCTGCAAAACTTGGCGTGGACATTTTAAAATGGGCGGATGTGTATGTGGGAGGGGACTTTATATTTTTTGTAGACAGACCTGATATGCAAAAACATTACACCTTTTTTCCATACTACGCTGGGATAAGGGCTAACCTTTTTCCTGAGTGGATAGTATTTCCTGGAGTTTTCGCAGAAGTTGGAGGAGCAGTCTGCAACAGGCATACAAATTCTATAAAACCACCCAGCACTTTTCCCACAGCGGATGACCACTCCTGGAATGGCACCTATTTCAATTTTGGCTTTGATATTAACCTAAATGTGACAGATATAGCTGTGCTGGCGCTTAGGTTTGAAAGACCTACTATAAGCAATATCAACACCCCTCAAGACGAGCTTCATATAATAAAGGCGGGTATCGCCTGGAAAGTACTTTACTAAGGAGAAAATATGACACTTAAAAAACTGGTTTTTGTATTTGTAATGATTATGGCTGTAGCAGGGCTTTATGCCGCTGCTGTCCCAGCGGGAGAAAAATTTGTAAATGAAAAAGGAATGACTTATGAAGATTGTTATGATATGGCGGCTGAGCAAAATCTTGATTATAAAATGGCAAAAATGGATAAGGCCGTATCAGAAGCCCAGTTTCAAAAAGCCATAGGTGGCTTCGGACCGACAGTATCAATTTCCGGCGGATATGAACCTGTGTATAAGGCGTCCACTTTAGAAATTCCAGCAGGAGTTTTCGGACCCACGCCGATTTCAATGACGCTGGGAATGCAAAACTATTATTCGGCGCGCGTGTCTTTGACTCAGCCGATATTTACTTTTGGGAAAACCTATTTTGGGTTTATGTTGTCACAGGAAGCTTATAAAATAGCGCAGACAAATTTTAAAAAAGCCGGAGAAAAACTTAAACTGGACACCATAAGCGCTTTTTATGGTGCTTTGATAACTAAGGAACTCTATAATACTCAGGTGGAATCCACCAAAAGTAATGAAGAGTTTTTGAAAATTACTAAAGCCAAATATGCCAATGGGCAGGCCTCAAATTTTGAAGTCCTTCAAGCGCAGTTGCAGTATGCCAATTCACTGCCTGATAGAAAAAAAGCTGAAGATACAGCCAAGCTCGCATTGAAAGCTTTAAAAAATACTCTGGGAATGGATGTGGACACTGACTTGAAACTTTCAGGCCTCCCAGAATATAAAAAACTTGAAATGACTTATGCAGATGTTAAAAAAATATTTAAGAAAAGTAACGATGACAGGGAAACGATAACTGCAGCCGCCAACATAGCTAGCTATCAGAAAAAACTTGCTATTGCTATGCTGCTGCCGAATATAGTTTTAAGCGCGAATTATAATTATTATTCTGCCTCGCCTTCTTTTCACAGCGAAAGCAAGTATTGGGACTCTTCGTGGGATGCGACAGTGGGAATGCAGTGGACAATATTTGATTCTTTTAAAACCGAAGCAGGCATAAAAGAAGCTGCCGCCAATGAAGAAAAAGCAAAACTTAATAAAGAAAATATGGACAACCTTTTAGAGATACAACTTGACCAGATTTATATGGCTATGGATGAAAGTGCAGGAGTCATAGAAGCTGCGGCAGACCTTATAAAAACAGCACAAGAAGGTTTAAGGATTGCAAAAGAGTCATACAAAAACGGGCTTATACAAAGCGTGGATCTTATGAACGCGGAAATAAATCTTTTGCGGGCGAAAACAAATTATTTGAATGCGCTAAACACATACACCACCAATATGCAAAAACTTAAAAACTATCTAGAATAAAAAATAGCAGGATATCGGAGGAAATATTATGGAAAAGACAAAGGTACTTTTAAAAAATATTTTAATTTGGGTATTGGTGCTTGTAGGAATCCTAATTGCTGCGAGGATAGTTATGAAAATAGCAAAGGGGAGGAAAAAACCTGCTGAGCTTATATATAATGTAGGCGTGGCAAATATTACCAAGCAACCTATAGTTCGTTACTTGTCCGTGCAAGGGGTAGTAGAAGGCGACCCACAAGTAAAAGTATATCCGGCAGTGGCTGGAAAGTTTTCAAAAAATGCTGTGGCTGAAGGGGCAATGGTAAAAAAAGATGACACTGTGGTATTTTTAGACCGCGATATGGTCGGCTATAAATATGAACTCGCGCCTGTAAAAGCGCCGGCAGCCGGTATGGTCACAAAACTTTATTATATAGATAAAGGGGATGCGGTAAATCCAGAAATGCCTGTGGCTGAAATAGCAAATGAAGAAAAAATCAAAGTGGTCTTCAATGTAGGACAAGAAGAACTTATTAAATTAAAAAAAGGGCAGAAAGTTAAAATTTCATTTATAGATGATGATTCAATTTTTGTGGAAGGGCAAGTGTTCTCTGTCCCACCCGTGATAAATAATGATATTATGGCGGGGACTATTGTGGTAAAAGCCGAAAACAAAGCCAAAAAAATGAAATTGGGAATGTCTGTAAATGTAAATATTGAAATAAATAATGCCGAGGGATATAAGGTGCTGGAAAAAGCAGTACTTATGGGGGAAAACACAACATATATTTATATAGTAGAAAAGGGACTTGCCAAGCAGTTGTCAGTAAGTACAGGCTATAGAGAAAACGATATGATAGAAATCTCCGGAGCTGAGTTAAAAGATGGGCAGGAAGTCATAACGGATGGAAATTTTAGAATTGCAGAAGGGGCAGTAGTAAACACAAAAATAGTAGCGGCTCCTGTAGAAGAAAAAAAATGGTTTGATTTCTTTAAAAAGAAATAAGTTTTATATAAGGGCTGATAAAATAAATAATATTTAAGGAGATAAACTATGAATATAGCAGGACTCGCGATAAAAAGACCAGTACTTGTAGTTATGATGGTGTTATCAATTATTACCCTCGGTATCATAGGCTATATTAATCTCCCAGTGGATCTTATGCCAAATGTGGAGTTTCCCACTTTAAATGTAGTCGTAGCTTATCCGGGCGCATCAGCAGAAGAAATGGAAACACTGATAAGCAAACCTATGGAAGATTCTTTTGCTACGCTTGAAGGTATAGACACGGTAAGTTCTATTTCAAGAGAAGGAATGGTCTATGTGACTGCCTCTTTCAAACTCGGAGTAGATGTAAAATATGCCGAAACAAAGGTGCGCGATAAAGTCGCGGCTTTGAAACCAACACTGCCAAAAGATATTTTGGAACCAGTCATACAAAGATTTTCATTTACAGATATTCCGATTGTCTTCTTTTCGGTCTCGGGTAAACGCGATCAGTCCTATATAAGAGAACTCATAGAAGATACGATAAAACCACAAATAGAACAGGTGGAAGGCGTGGCTTCAGTCAGTATATATGGTGGCAGAAACAAAATTGTAAAAGTCACAGTAGATAAAGCTCTGCTTCAAGCAAAGGGTTTGGATATCAACACTATAACTAACGCAATTACTTCAAGGAATTTGAACTATCCTGTGGGGTCAATTGATGGGCAGGAAAAAGATATCACTCTGCGCATTGTCGGAGAATTTTTAAGTGTGGATGACATAGGTAATTTACCTTTGACCTCTTCTACTGGAAAAATAATTAGGATAAAAGATATAGGCAAAGTGGAGTTTACTCTTGAAAAAGAAACCACTGTACTCAGAGTGGATAAAAAACCGGCTATTCTTTTTGCGGTTTTCAAACAGAGCGGCACCAACTCAGTAAAAACAGCTGACAAGGTTAATCAAAGAGTGGCTGAATTATTAAAAGAACTGCCTACAGATATAAAAATAAATACCATTATTGACACTACTGGAGGCATAAAAAGAAGTATAAAGGGAGTGCAAGAGAATATACTTCTCGGAGCCTTTCTTGCTATTTTGATTGTCTGGTTGTTTTTGGGAAATTTTCGTTCTGCTATTATTACCGCAGTGGCACTACCAAACTCTATAATAGGTGCTTTCTTTCTTATTAATTATTTAAATTGCAAATAGAAATAAAATTAAAAAAAAAAAA
>CAILUR010000010.1 GCA_903837445.1 uncultured bacterium
GCTCACATCATAAAATCTTGTAATAAGATTTATCAGCGTGGTTTTTCCTGAACCAGTGCTTCCCACTATGGCGGTGACTTCACCTGGTTTGGCACTAAAGTTTATATTTGAAAGTGCTGGTTCCTCAGCCCCAGAGTATTTGAAGGAAACATTTTCAAATTCTACTGTCCCAGTATTTTCAGCAGGGACAAAAGCATCTGGGGCGTCTTTTATATCCGGGATTGTATCCAGCACTTCATTTATCCTTGTGGCAGAGACCTGAGCGCGTGGGAGCATTATAAAGACCATTGATAACATCATAATTGCAAAGAACACCATCATACTATATTGTATAAAAGCCATTACATCGCCTACTTGCATTTTTCCGCCAAGCACACGCAATCCACCAAACCACACTATAGCCACAGCGGTGAGGTTCATAAGGAGCATAGCCGCCGGCAATACAAATGACATAAGGGTAGCGAGTTTTATCGCGGTCTCTGTCAGACTTTTATTGGCATCATCAAAACGCTCAGCTTCGGGGTGTTCCATATTAAAAGCGCGAATAACTCTCATACCAGAAAGTTTTTCCCTCACCACCATATTTATTCTATCCAGTTTTTTCTGTTGTGCTCCGAAAAGAGGCATTGCTGTCTTTGCTACCATAAATATAAACACAGCCAGTACTGGCACAGCCACTCCAAACACAGCCGAAAGTGCAAGATTTCTGGTCGTGGCCATAATCAGCCCGCCTATCACCATTATAGGCGCCCGCACCATCATACTCATCATTATAGAAAGCGCAGACTGTACCTGCATAACATCATTGGTGGTTCTTGTAATCATAGAAGAAGCGCCGATTTTATCAAATTCAGAAATAGAAAAATCAATGGAGTGTGAGAAGATTTCCCCACGAAGAGTTTTTGAAAAGGCCATAGCGGTCCGCGCCGACATAAACCCAGCCGTTATAGCACAAGTGATTCCGCCCAAAGATATCAGCAACATAAACAACCCTGTTTTAAGTATAAAGGGAGTGTCGCCTTTGGCAATACCGTGATTTACAATCTCCGCCATAAGTGTAGGCAGATATAAATCTGCCATAACCTGAATAAACATAAGAGTAAGGGATGCAGCAATAATGATTCTGTAGGGCTTTAGAAAACGAAATAGTTTCAACATAGACAATACTATATCATATTTTTAATAAAGGTTAAGGTTTACTTAATCGCATTGAAAACGCTACCATCTGCTATTCATTTGTTCAAAACTTTTATTCAATTCCTCGCGGGAGGCCTTTATGGAATGTTCTGTCATTCCATACCCTATTTCAAAAATATCTTCTGCTAAACCTTTCATAACTGCCTCATTAAACTCTTTTGGTTTTAAATCTACTTTAAACCCGCCCCTTTGTGCTCTGCCTTCTTGATTTAATTCTGTATCCACTGCCGGTGGAATTACTTCAAATACTTTTATCCCAATACTTTTTATTTGATGTCTTAAAGCCATAGAAAAAGCGTGCAGTCCAGCTTTGGTGGCGCTGTACACAGGCATTTTAGCCGCAGGGACAAAACCAAGTCCTGATGAAACATTTATTATGGCTGCCTCTGGTTTTCCAGTTAAATAAGGAATAAATAAACCTGATAAGATAATAGGCGCTTCCAGATTTATAGCTATCTCGCTTGACCCCGCGTTATAGTTATCTATCCCTTTTTTAAAATCTATATCGCGCTGTATTCCAGCATTATTTATCAATATATTTACTTTCCCAAATTTAGCATTAGTCCACTCCACAAGTTCTTTGCGGTCTTTATCCAACGCTACATCGCAGACCTTGATATGCACTTTTGGAAACATTTTTTGTGCTTCAAGAAGTCTTGCTTCCCTACGCCCGCAAATAATTACTTCATTTCCAGCATTTAAAAAATATTCCGCCATAGCTAGTCCTAACCCTGTTGCCCCACCTGTGATTAAAATAGTATTGCCTGTCATTTTCATAATTATTTTCTCCTGTTTTTTTGTAAAGGATATCCCACTGTCTGTCCAAAAAGAACACGCTGATTATTTTTCAATTTTAATTTAGTAAAAAGTCCAGTTTTATCACAATTATGAAACCAAGCCCCCAGTCCGTGAGAAGCCGCGAAAAGATAAACATTTCCAGCAATAAGACCGGTGTCAGTAAAATAGTATGACTTCTGAATATCCGAGTCCTTAAGTCCAGGTTCTTGAAAGCCAGCAGTACTAAACTTATCAATATCTACGACATAAATAAGCCGTACAGGAGCATTTTTTCCAGCCCCAGCTTGCCCTTTTCCAATAGCCATTTCACGAAAATCCCCCGCCACCACCAAACTCAAGCTATGAGAAGAAGCCACATAGAGATATATCCCCTCCTGCAAAGCCACAAAAATATCTATCTCTTGAGAATTACTCGCCGTAGCCGCTGTCCGCCCAAGAACTCCAAAAGGTCCATTCTTACGATTTATCCCCCCAGCCGCCCAAAGAAGATTTGACAATAACTGAAGAGAAAGTTTTTTATTACTATAAGCCCGACAAGTTTGTCGTTTCTGAAGAGCTAAAAGAAGAGATCTCCCAGAGGTAAATGAAGGCTTTAAAAGTTGTATAACACCTAAGGCAGAAAGGGATATTGATTTTTTAGTAGTCACTACAACACCTCTATTGTTTTAAAATATTTCTTTATCAACTTGTTAATCGGAATTTTTTTCACTTTTCATTATATATTATTGCAATACCAAACAATTTTCCTAATCAAAAACTTTAAACTATACTAAAAAACTTCCTTTAAAATATTCATAACTATTAGTTTTAGCAAAATTTATTTCATATTTACCATTAATTAGTTTATCTATTCTTACAGAATCTATTCCTATAGATTGTAATTTTTCATAAGTTAGTAATTCTCCTTCTTTCAATCTCAAAACATCCCTTAGTAACCATTGCCCAAGTTCTTTATTAGAATACGACATTAAAGCTTTATTATTATCCTGGCACACTTTTGATTTCATCTCTTTACCATTTGGAAGTACCATAACAAA
>CAILUR010000011.1 GCA_903837445.1 uncultured bacterium
AAAATGGCAATTCAAAAATATTTTTTTCTTCAAGTTTTATTCCAGCATTTGCCAGTTCTTTTTCAAACCCATCTTTCCTATTTTTCAAAGAGCGAGAATGGTGCGGCGCGCCTGTCACGCACACAATATTTTTTTTGCCTTTTTTTATAAAATGCGCTGCTGCCAAGGCTCCACCATTAAGATTATCCACAGTGACTACATTTATATGTGTGTTTTCCACCGGTCCTTCTACCACAATTATAGGAAAACCCGCCGCACGACACGCTTTAAGCATATCTGGTTTAGGCACCATACCAAAGCTTATAATTCCATCCGCCATTCTGCCATAAAATATCTTTCTGAAAATTTCATTTTCCATATCCGCGAGCCCTTTAGTAGAAAAATAATTCACTCCATATGGACTAAAACCAATTTTGCCTTCTATGGCTTTCATTATCGCAAGGTCAAAAACAGAATAAAAAGAATGGGAAACCACCGCTATATTATTAGTTTTTCCTTTGACAAGTGCGCGCGCCGCAAGGTTAGGATAATAATTCAGTTCTTTTACCGCCTGAAGTATCCTTTCCTTTGTTTTAATTGGAATGCTCTTGTCATTATTTATCGCTAAAGAAACAGCCATTGGAGTCAAGCCGACCTTCAATGCCACATCTTTTAATGTCGTGCGTTTGCTTTTGTTTTTTTTCATTTTTCCTCCCCAGGATATTACTAATTCAGTATATACTTTTTAAACTTTTTTACAACAAATTTGAACTGTTCTTTCTATTTTTAGTTTTAAGATACCCTATTTCATAACAATGAATTTTTTAATTCCCACCCCATTGTCCCCTGCCACCCTCACAAAATAGACTCCGTTTGACATATGTTCAAGACTTAATTCCAAAACAGCATCATTCGGATAATCAATATTTTTTGTATAAATAAGCCTGTACGACGCAGTAAAAATTGACACCACGCCTTTTCCTTTTGAAACAAACAAAGAAAGCTTGTTTTTTGCAGGATTAGGATAGAGATTTAATATTGGACCTTCCCACAACACTGGCGCCTGAGATATCTGAGTCGCAGTGGCTGTAGGAGTATTGAGTGTCTGAGTAGCGGTTGGAGTTACAGTACTTGTAATAATAGGAGTGCCCGGTAATATTTCTATATAATCTATTCCCCAGGTACTACCAATATTTGAAGCGGTGGCGCTGGTATTATCGGTTATCACCCATTCCAAAGCTGTCATATTTGCCAGTATTTGCGCTCTTGTAAAGGTCTTGCCCATACCTGAACCTGGTGGATTGAAAGCTGTCCACGGAATTGTCACTTGTGTCCACGAAGCAGATGGTGTCCAGGTATATCGCCAATATGTATAATCCGTTATATTGGAAGATACTAACATAATCAGATAAGTGACTCCTGTCCCCGTGCCTGCAGTGCCTTTCATATACATAGTGACACCACTTGTGGAGTTCATATCTTGTGCCACACTTAAATTATTTAAATAAGTAGCGGTTGACAATGCTGGCCAACTGGTGCCAATTATATCTCCAGACATTTGCATCGCATACAAACCTTCTATTCCAGCAGTTATAGTTATATTCACAGTGGACCCTGTCGGCGCATATGAAGTCCAATCTCCGCCTTTGTTGTTATAAAACATATCGTGATCTTCAAAATCATCCAGCACACCATAAGCCGGCGCTGTTGGCGAAGGTGTCGGAGTAAAAACAATAGGGACAGTATTTGTTGGAGTCACATTTTCACACCGAGAAAGCATAGCTTGATGCATTGCCTCCATAAGAGGCTGTCCCGTACCAGAAATATAATCCGCTGATAAATGCCACATCATAACTCCCCCAGCATTACGAGAGTTCAAAGCATAATCCACTTTTGCTTTTATGGCATTTGGATTGTTATAGACGATTATCCCCGGACCGTAATCATAAGTCAGATATGCCACTTGCGAAGCAGAATCCCAAGCTTCGGTCCAGCCATTATTTATCAATGGCACTATTTGTGAGTAATCAATCCCTGAAGCGTTACAACTGCCCCCACAAGTTCCAAACATATTTTCAACTGAGCTGAATTTTAGGCCATAAAAAGACATTCCCATATTTATCATTCCAGGAGGCACTCCCCTGACATTTAAAATGTAATCCATATAGGTCTCGCAAGAGGCGTTGTCATAAGGATCATTGCCTCTGTATAATGGGTCTGTGGAAGCCGCGTGATCGCTCCAAGCTCCGTGCATAGAATAAGTCATAATATTATAAAAATTCACATAGTTGTTGAGATAGCCGTAGTCCATCCACTGTCCGCCGCTATTGGTGCCTCCTATAGCAATGCTTATAAGCCAAGTCGGGGCTGGCGCTGGCGCTGCATTAAATTTGGCGCGCAGTTCGGTCACAAGCGAATTCATTGCAGTTCTTTCAGCAGCATTAGAAGGCGCTTCCCAATCAATATCAATACCGTCATAACCATAGTCACGAATAAAGATATAAATATTATTTATAAAATTTGTTCTGGCAGTATTATCCAAAGCCATTGTCCCGTAATTTGCAGAATACGCATCTCCCCCACCAGTAGAAATTAAAACTTTCACTCCTGCGGCGTGTGCGTTTGTAATAAGCGCTGGTTCCATAAGTCCTGAAGGAGTATATAAAGACCCATCGGCAT
>CAILUR010000012.1 GCA_903837445.1 uncultured bacterium
ATACGGTTCTGGGAACAGAACTTTGACGAACTAAAACCCCTTAAAAATAGAGTAGGCCAGCGTAAATATACCAAGAGAGATATTAACTTGATAATGTTGATAAAACAGCTTTTATATACGGATGAATTCAAGATAACTGGAGCACAAAAAAAACTCAAAGAAATATTAAGCGCTCCTGATGGGGAACAAATGGAACTTTTTCCTTTTGATGAAAAACTTAAAGGGGATAAACTTAAAGAAATAATGAGCGAATTGAAGGATATCCTGGAACAACTATCAAGGTAAGGAAACTTTTGGATAGGAAGTTATGGAGTTCGGGGCGTAGCCCTGAAAAAGGTTGGATGGGAAATCATATTAGACTTTTTCAGGACACTTCCCGAAGACCGTTATGATAATTTTATAATATGGACATCGGGGCGTAGCGCAGTTGGTAGCGCACTCGCTTGGGGTGTGAGAGGCCGCTGGTTCAAATCCAGTCGCCCCGACCATTGAGTAAAGATTTTTAAGGCGGGAAACTATTTATGCAAAGGAGCTTTATTTTGAAAAAAGTTTTGTTTCTTTTGATAGTTCTTTTAGCTGGAGGCTTTAGTTCGGCTTGGGCTGAGACTGTCAGCGTGGAGCATTTTGCTATGTCTCCTTCTGTGACAGGGACAAGCGGGTTTATTAATAATCCTTCCGCCTATGTGCTGAAAAATGGAATGTTGGGCTTGGGGCTTCATAATTATCTTTTGAAAATAAATTATGGTTTGTTTGATGTGGTAGAAATAGGGTTGAAATTTGATCTTGAAACCACGAGTGTGGTGCTGGATATTCTTAAACATGGTAGTTTTAATTGCAAGGCAGCTTTTTTGGATGAAAAATATTATTTCGTGAGCGTGGCAGCTGGAGTTATCGGGGTCCCCGTAAACTTGTTTGAAAAAATTCCTGAAAAATCAATAAACGCTTATATTTCAGTGTCGAAAAATATCTACGATATGAACATAACCGCTGGTTATGTTATGAATAAAAATATGCCATTTTTCGTGGATTTTAGTAAAGTTATAAATGATACAGTGTTATATGTGTTAGAATATGATGGTAATGGGTATAACACTGGTTTTAGAATTAGTCTTAATTACAATATAAATATTGAAGCGTTTGTTTCTGGGTTGGAGTATATGGGAAAGATAAAAGATTTTGGTGGGTTTCTTAAAGAAAGGTTTATTTTTGGAATCACATATACGCAATAGGAATTATTGAGGTCTTTTATGAAAACAGAAAGCTTTTATTTTCGAGTCAGCGGAGAAGTGCAAGGAGTGGGATATAGATATTATTGTAGGAAAACAGCGGCTCAGTTTGGACTCAGGGGCTGGGTGGCGAATATGTCTTGCGGAGATGTGGAAATGGAAGTTTTTGGTGATGGCGTAGGAATAGAGAGCTTTTTAAATGAGATTACGAGAAAAGATTCGAGGTTTAATGTAAGTGAAATTACTAAAAAAGCCATAGCTGGGAATGACAGTTTGAAAGGTTTTTCGATAAGGGAGTGATAGGAGGTGACAAATGGGGAAAAGAAAAATAAAAAAAGTAACTTTAAAAAAACCAGCAACCAAGAGTTCCAACTCAGGTAAAAAAACAATTATATCCAGAACTGTTTCTCCAAAGAATACAATTAAACCTATTGAAAAAGAAAAATTGGAAACCTTGCCAGCAGAAGAAAAGGAAGAAATTATATATGGGGTGGGCGAAGACAGTGGCACTAAAGATGCACTGTTATTGTATTTTAATGAGATTCGTGCAGAAAAGGTTTTGTCTGCGGAGGAAGAAAAGAAACTTATAAAACGCCTTCAACGCGGGGACTCAAAAGCCCGTGAAATTTTTATAAAAGCCAACCTTAAACTTGTGGTAAAAATAGCAAAAAAATATTCCTACTCAGGGATTCCTTTGATAGACCTTATTGAAGAGGGGAATATGGGGCTTATGAAAGGAATTGAAAAATTTGAAGTAGCCAGAGGGTTCAGGTTTTCTACATACGGCACCTGGTGGATAAAACAGGCTATCACGAGGGCTATTGCCAATCAGAGAAATACCATTAGAATTCCTGTGCATATAATTGATATATATTATAAATATCTAAAGCTTGTGGAAAAAGGGCTGAGAGAAACTGGACGAAAACCAGATGAACAGACTTGTGCGGAAAAATTAAAAATTTCTTCTGAAAAACTCAACGAAATATTAAATATTGTTAAAACCCCAAGCTCTTTGGATGTGGAATATGAAGGTGAGGAAGCAGATTCTACGAGGTCTTTAAAAGACACTATTGAAGATAAGACTTCGACGAAACCGGATGAACAGTTTTTTGAAGAAGAATCGCGAAAAGAAATTATGACACTGATTTCAAAACTGAGCGAAAATGAACAAAAAGTAATAATTAATAGGTTTGGGCTCGGAGGGAAAAAGGTTTTAACCCTTGAGACCATAGGCGCTAAACTGAAACTTACCAGAGAAAGAATACGCCAGATTGAGACAATTGCGATAGGCAAAATGAAACTCCTGATGAAAAATCAGGAAATCAAATAATTACTGGAGGCTGATATGGAAAAGTTATTGAAAAAAACAGTGGTGGATGTGTTGGATTTTCCTAAAAAGGGAATAATTTTTAAAGATTTGACACCTGTTTTAAAAGATAAAAAAGTTTTTAAAAAACTTATTGATGTCCTGTATAAAAGATACAAGACCAGAAAAATAGATAAAGTGGTCTGCGTGGAAGCCAGAGGTTTTTTAATAGGCGCGCCCCTGGCGTATAAACTTGGCGCTGGACTTGTGCCAGTAAGAAAACCCGGTAAGCTCCCGCGCGATAGATTTAAAATAGAATACGCACTGGAATACGGCACGGATGCCCTTGAAATTCATAAAGATGCCATAGATAAAGGCGACAGGGTGCTCTTGTTGGATGATGTGTTGGCTACTGGTGGCACAGTTGCGGCTGTAATTTCCTTGCTTGAAAATTTTGATTGTAAACTTGAGGAAGTGGCTTTTGTTATGGAACTTGATTTTCTTAAAGGCCGCAAAAAACTTGGAAAAAATAAAGTTTTCTCAGTTGTCCATTACTGAGTGGCGTAAGTTATGAAAGCGATAAACCAAACGCTTCTGCGATTTTTTACGGTGAAGGCCTAAAATGCTACTAAATATTTTAAATGTATTTTTTATTGGCTTTGTATTTTTTACCCTTTTGAATTTGGGGTCCTTGTTTTTACGCCTTTTAAAATATGAGCCGGGGTCTTCTGTCGAGAGACTGGTCCTGACCTTTGGAAGTGGTGCGGCTTTTTTGTCAGTCGGTATTTTTTTTGTAAGTAAATTTATTGGCTTGACTCAAGTAAATATGCTCCTTTTAGTGTGCGTCACTTCCGTGGCGGCACTGAGAGAAACTTCAAAAACTTTTGCTGTTTTTAAGGGCTTATTTGCTTTTGTCTTTAAACAAAGAACTCCTTTAATCCTTATTGCCTTTATTCTTATGCTGCTTCGCTTACTTTTACATTTTTTTGAAATTTTTCTTCCTCCCACGGCTTGGGACACAATAGCATATCATTATGCCATTCCACAGATATATAAAGATTTTAAAAGTATAACTTATATTCCCTTTATGTATCATTCCAATTGGCCGCAGGGGATTGAAATGTTTTTCTCTTTTGGGCTCACGGCATTTAATGACTATACCGCGAATGGAATGGCGTATATGTTTTCGTTTATGTTGGTGATGGTGGCATATCTGGTGGGAAAGGAACTTAAATCCGAAGAGACTGGAATCCTGACCGCCGCTTTGACGGTTGCCCTGCCCATTTTTAAGGCGCAGGCGACGAACGGACAGGTGGAGAATGGGCTTGCGTTTTATGAGCTCTCTGCACTTTATTGTTTGATGCTTTGGGCAAAAGATAAAAAAATGAAATTAATAATTATTTGTGGAGTTTTAACTGGTGCCGCGGCTTCGGTAAAAATTTTGGGCGGGTTCGTCATCGTATTGTTTCCAGTTATGGTCTTGATAAGCGATATCACTTACGGGACGCATAAAAGGAAACTATATTTTAAAGAGGCTTTTATTTTAGGAATGACTGCGGCCCTTGTTTGTTGCCTGTGGTATATAAAAAGTTGGGTGGAGGCAGGCAATCCAGTATGGCCTTTTGCATATAGTATTTTTGGAGGCAAAAACTGGTCTTTAGAACAAGCCATATATAGAAAAGAATATTATACGGCGTATGGGGCAGGGATAGGGCTTGTCCAACTGCTCATTTTGCCATATACGCTTATCTTCTCAAAAAATATGGATGGGTATGTAGGAAATAATGTCCTGTTATATCTCGCCTTGGCACCATATTTACTTATCTCGTTGTTTAAAAAAACTTCAAAAAATGCAGGGTTTGTATTTCAGTTTTTTATAATTTTCATAGTATTTTGGTTTTCTTCTGCTCAACTTGTCAGGTTTTTGCTTCCAGGTTTTGTGGCGCTCACAGCTTTAAATGCCGTGGTAATATTAAATGTTTTAAGTGTGAAAGAAACACATATTAGTAAAAAAATTATGCAGGGCTTGATTTTTGTTTTTGTTATTTTTCTTATGCTGTATTCTTTTCCAGCGCGCAAAATGTTAGACCTTAGCGAAATAAAAAGTTTTATCGGCAGGCTCGACAGGGACGCATATCTTTCTTCGCAAGTGGACTCGTATCAGCTTATGCACAGAATTAACTTGGATGAAAAGATTAAAGGTAAAATTATGTTTTTTCGTGAAGTCAGGGGCTATTATTTAAAAAAGGAATATATGTGGGGAGATCCAGTGAACCAGGGGATTATTTATTATAAAAGTCCAGAGTACACCGCCGCCAAAATGAAAGAAAACGCCATAAAATATGTTTTGGTAAATAACAATGCTTATAAAACCGCAGGGGTGGATGGCTACACACAAACGATTTATGATATTATGGCGGAAATTTTGAAACGAAAAGGGACTCTTTTATATTGCGAAAAAGATTCCTGTCTCTACGAAATGCGGTATTAACCTCCAATAGTGTATGTGAATAATCCTTTTTTATATGCAAAACCCTTTCAAATCGTGTATAATCATAAATAACTCATAAATATTCCGGAGGAAACAATGAAAAGCGTTGAAGCACAGCTTGAAGTAATAAAAAGAGGGGTTGTGGATATTGTCAGCGAAACGGAACTTATCCAAAAACTTAAAAAATCATTTGAAAAAAACACGCCACTTACAATTAAACTCGTAATTGACCCTACGGGTGCGGACATTCATCTCGGGCATACGGTAGTGCTTAATAAACTGAGACAGTTTCAGGAACTCGGGCATAAAATAGTACTTATCATTGGCGATTATACCGCTATGATTGGAGACCCGAGTGGCAGGCTGGCGGAGCGGCCGCAACTGGATAGGGAAACTATTTTAAAAAATGTAGAAAACTTTAAACAACAGGCAATGAAAATACTTGATGGCGATAAAATGGAAACTGTTTATAACGGCGCGTGGTTTGGAAAAATGGAGTTTATGGATGTAATAAAAATGATTTCCAAGTTTACTCTGGCGCAAATGTTGGAACACGATTATTTTGACAAGCGGTTTAAGGAAGGCACAGCCATAAGCCTTCACGAAATGATATATCCGATAATGCAGGGGTATGATTCGGTAATGATAAAGGCAGATATTGAACTCGGAGGCACGGACCAGAGGTTTAATGTTATTGTGGGGCGGTATCTGCAAAGAGAAAGCGGGCAAGACTCACAGGTGGGTTTATTTTTGCCAGTGCTTTTGGGCACGGATGGTAAAAATAAAATGAGTAAGTCGCTTAAAAATTATATAGGGGTTAATGATGCGCCTGCAGATATGTTTGGAAAAATAATGTCTATTCCAGATGAACTTATGCCACAGTATTACGAATTGTTAACACAAGTGCCGCTAAAAGAAATAAATGAAATGCCGGAGGAGATAAAGTCAGGGAAAGTACATCCTATGCAACTCAAAAAGAATCTGGCGGATATTATTGTGGGAAAGTTTCATTCTGATGCTGAGGCGAAGCAGGCAAGGGCCGCTTTTGAAAATGTGTTCAGTAAAGGCGAAATCCCAACCGACATTATGGAATATAAAGTACCCACGGGCAAAATTAATATCAGTACGCTAATGGTGGCGGCAGGGCTGGCAACAAGTAACTCTGAAGCCAGACGGCTTATCACGCAGGGTGGCGTCTCTATCAACGATGAAAAAATTTCTGATTTTAAAAAAGAGTTAGAAATAAACGGGGAAGTTATATTAAAAGTTGGGAAAAGAAAATTTTTGAAAATAACGAGATAGGTATAGCCCCTTTTAGGCGTGACAAATATGTTCTTGAGAACTTTGCCAAAGGCGGACAATGAGAATAATCGCTGATTTTCATATCCATTCTAAATATTCCAGAGCTACGAGCAAAGATATGACAGCACGCACAATAGCGTTATGGGCGGATAAAAAAGGAATAAATATAATAGCCAGCGGGGACTTTCAACATCCAAAATATCTTGCAGAATTAAAAACAGTCCTTGAAGCCGCGGAACCAGGGCTTTATAAAATAAAAAAAGAACGCTTTGCTTCAAGGATAGTTTTGAGTACAGAAATTGCCAATATCTATAAGCAGGGTGGAAAAGTAAGGAAAGTTCACACGCTGGTAGTTATGCCGTCCTTAGAGGCGGCGGAAAAGTTTTCAAAAAAACTTGATAGTTTGGGAAACATAAAATCAGATGGGAGACCTATCTTTGGGTTTCCTACGAAAGATTTGGTAAAGATAGCAAAAGATATTTGTGCTGACTCTATGATTATTCCAGCACATGTTTGGACACCTTGGTTCTCAGTTTTTGGTTCAAAGTCTGGGTTTGATAGTCTTGAAGAGTGTTTTGAAGAGCAGACAAAACATATTAAAGCCATAGAGACAGGGTTATCTTCTGATGTGTTAATGAACAGAAGAGTTTCTGCACTGGACAATATAGCCCTTATCTCAAACTCTGATGCGCATTCTCCGAGAAAAATCGGCAGAGAAGCAAATGTTTTTGAGACGGACTTGGACTATTATAAAATAAAAAAAGCAATTGAAACACGGGATTTGAAACGCTTTCTTTATACCCTTGAATTTTTCCCTGAAGAGGGAAAATATCACAATGATGGGCATAGACTTTGTAAGGTAAATCTTTCGCCGAGAGAAGCTTTGGCAAACAACAACCTGTGCCCAGTGTGTCTCAAACCGCTGACTTTGGGAGTGCTCCACAGAGTGGAAGTACTCGCTGATAGACCGTTGGGTTACAAACTTGATAAGTATATTCCTCAAAAACATTTGGTACCACTTGAAGAACTGATAGCGGCAGTATATGGTGTCGCTCCATCAGCAAAAAAAGTACAAACCGAGTATATTAGAATGTTACAGGTGGGGGGCACGGAGTTTGAGCTTTTATTGGATAAACAAAAGGAAGCCCTTTTGAAAATTACAGAGGAGAGGATTACAGAAGCAATTCTAAAAGTCCGTTCTGAAATGGTAAATATAATTCCTGGATATGATGGGGAGTTTGGGAAAATTTTAGTGTCGGACAAAAAGAAACGAGTGGCGGGTATTTTGTAAAAAGCCGGATGCGGCATATTATTGGGGGTGCAAAGTGAAAGACAGGGAAAATTATGTTACAAAAAAGCTTGCTGACGAATCGTGGAGAATGTTTAGAATAATGGGAGAGTTTGTCGCAGGGTTTGAAGAAATGGACAGTATAGAAAAAGAAGGAATTTCATTTTTTGGTTCTGCACGGGAGAAAAAAAATTCTGTGTTCTATAAAGCCGCTGAAGAGACAGCCCATCTGCTGGCAAAAAAGAACTATGCAATAATTACTGGCGGTGGGGCAGGGATAATGGAAGCTGCTAATAAAGGCGCAGCAAAGGCAAAAGGCATCTCTGTGGGTCTTAATATTTCTTTACCCCATGAGCAACGCTCCAACCCTTATGCAAATGTCAGGCTTGAGTTCAGGTATTTTTATATTAGAAAAGTAATGTTTGTAAAATATTCCAATGCGTTTGTGGTGTTCCCAGGAGGGTTCGGAACTTTTGATGAGCTCTTTGAAGCTGCCACCCTCATACAAACAGGAAAAATTAAACCGTTTCCTATTATTTTATACAATAGGGAGTTTTGGGGCGATTTCTATAACTTGCTGAAAAAGAACCTGAATAAGCATAAGTTTATTGATAAAAGGGATATGGATATTTTTCATTTCGCGGAAAGCCCAAAGCAAATAGTGGAGATAATAAATGAGCACAAAGGTTAAAGCAGTTTTTTTTGACGCTGGGGAAACACTTATACATCGCAACCCCTCTTTGCTTAAAATTACTGAAAAGTACTTAAAAAAGAATAAAATAAAATTCAATCCTAAAAAACTTGAACAAGCAATGATTAAAGTGGCGGCTCAAATGAGTACCATAGTGAAAAAAGGCAAAATGACGGATTCTGACAAGTGGGAACTTTATATGCGTAATGTGTTTAAAGAAATGAAAATCAGCAAGGAACTCCTTCTTCAGGAAATCAAAAAACGGCTTCAAAAAGGCACCAGCTTTCGGCGCTATACGGATGTTATTCCTGTTGTAAAGTATTTGAAAGCAAAGGGGATAACTACTGGAGTCATTTCAAATGCCCCCAGTCATCTTTGGGATATGCTGAAAAGGGCTGGGATTTTAAATTTGTTTGAACACATAATAATTTCTGAAGAAACTGGCTATGAAAAACCTCACAGACAGATATTTGAAGCCGCTTTGAAAAAAGCAAAAGTGAAAAGTTCGGAGTTTGTATATGTGGGTGACAATTATCTGGCGGATATAGTGGGTGCACGGCAAATGGGAATGATTCCTGTATGGATAGTCCGAAAAACTGCCCACGCACATTTTTCTTACAGACATGCGCATAAAGGCGAACGAGTAAGGACTATTAGCGGACTGAAAGGTCTGCTTGAAATGTTGAAAAAAGAAAAGTTAATTTAATTATTGAGGTGTTTTGTGAAAGTGACATTGATAGTTCCGACTAAAACGCTTGACCACAGAATTGACATACTCTTAAATACGAGTGAGGCATTTGGGTATGATTTGATAATTGTGGAAGGCAGAAACCCTTCTTTTCAAAGAAACGAAGCCGTAAAACGGGCTACGGGAGAAATTATTTATTTTGTGGATAATGATTCGGTGGTGGCGAAGGGAAATGTGGAAAAAGCACTGGCATTGTTTGAAGCGAATGCCACCGTGGGGATTATTGGAGGACCGAGCTTAACCCCAGAAACGGATAGCCTACTTCAAAAAGCTTTTGGGACAGCCTTGGCTTCTCCTTTTGCGACAGGCAAGAGTGCGGCGCGTTACAAAAGCATTGGGGAAATGCGGGAAACGGATGAAAAAGAAATAATTCTGTGTAATTTTTTCATAAGAAAAAGTTTATTTGATGAGTTGTCAGGTTTTAATGAGACACTTTATCCAAACGAAGAAAATGAATTTATGAATCGTGTGGCAGGGTTGGGGTATAAAATAATATATGCCCCAGATATAACAGTAAACAGGTCTCAACGGAAGACCTGGGAATTGTTTTTAAACCAGTGTTTCGCCTATGGCAAGGGCAGAGCAGAACAGATCAAAGTCAAGTTTGAAAAAAAAGATCTTGTAAACTTAGTTCCTGCGGTTTTTGTTTTTTATCTGCTTTTATTGGTGGGGTTTATTGTTGTGGAGTTGTCTTTTGATTTTGTTATAGCCTTACCTTTGCCGATATATTTGGGTTTGTCTTTGTTTTCTGCTTTTAAAGCCTGGCTTGAAAATAAAAATATTAAGATATTTATGTTGTTGTTTTTTATTTTCCCCATTGTTCATATTTTGTATGGGTGTGGTTTGATTTTTGGTTTTATATTTTCTAAAAAGAAAAATTTGGATAAAAATATTGAATTTATGAGAGTTCCAGCAGGTAGGGAATTTTGAAAATTCTTGTGCTGTCATCACAGGCAAGCAATACTGGTTCTGCCCTGCGGGCTGGATATATTGCCAAATACTTAAAAAAAGCAGGGGCACAAGTCACTTATGTAAGACCGCCTTTTGTAAGCTTGCCTTTTATGCTGGATTTCCTACTCTCTCTAATCTACTATTTTTTCACTCTGACCAATAGCAGGTATGACATAGTTTTTATTGTCAAACCTTATCCCAACACGGTCTGGCCAGCTTTACTTTTGAAAAAACAAGGTGCCAAACTGGTAATTGATATTGATGATTTAGACCACGGATATAGAGTAGGATTTTTGTCAAAAGTGATAGAAAAAATACAAAAAACCCTCACGGAAAAAGCCGATCTTTTGACTTCTCACAATGATGCCTTGATAAAAATACTTGAAAGTGCGCACCCGAAGTTTGCGGCTAAAATATATAAGCTTGAACAAGGCGTGGACTTTGAAGTGTTTAAAGCGGAACAGATAGATAATAAAAAGATAGGACTAATTCGACAACAGTTTGTCGGGAAAAAACTTTTATTTTATACGGCGCATTTGAATATAGCCTCATATCTGGATGATATTTTTGAGGCACTGAAAAAAATTGCTGATAAAAATGTTTTGCTTTTAGTGGCTGGGGGCGGACCTTTAGAAAAATACTATAAAAAGTCGGCGCGAGCGAAAGGGCTTAAAGATAGGGTGATATTTTTAGGGCAACTGTCACGACCTGAAATTGCCACATATATAAAGACCAGCGATTTGTGTCTAGTATATTACAGGGATGTGCTTGTGAACAAGTACAGGGCCTCTATGAAACTTCGCGAATATCTGGCTATGGGAAAACGCGTAGTGGCACCCGCGGTCGGAGAAATTAATTATTTTAAAAAGGTAGTCCTGCTAAGTGGAAAAAATATCACAGTGTTTGCGGCAGTAATTAAAAAAAACATATATCTCGTGGATAAGTTTAATATAAAAGGGCAGCAGTTAATATTGAATCAGTATGACTGGAAAAAAGAAGCAAAAGAATTTTATGTATTTTTAAAACATAAGTTTATGATATCGCCAAAGGGGAACTGAGTGTGTTTGAAGCAAGATATTATGAAAAGGAACAGGGCAAAAAAACCCGCTGTCTTTTGTGTCCGCACAACTGTCTGATTGCGGACAATAAAACAGGTATTTGTGAAGTTCGAACAAATAAAAATGGCATACTTTATACGCAAGTTTACGGAGAGGTCTCTGGGTATGCCGTGGACCCAGTGGAAAAAAAACCTCTGTATCATTTTTATCCTGGGCGCACCTTGTTTTCTATAGGCACCTGGGGTTGTAATTTTAAATGTGCCTATTGTCAGAACTGGAATATTTCACAACAACAAGTGGAGACTACGCATTTTAAAAAAGAAGAAATTGTGGCAATGGCGCTCCGTGAAGGGGCTGTCGGAATCGCTTATACTTATAATGAACCCACTATTTGGCACGAATTTGTGCACGATACAGCGGTGTACGCAAAGGCACGAGGGCTTAAAAATGTGATGGTGACCAACGGATTTATTAATGAGGCACCGCTGGCAGATTTGTTTCCCGTAATAGATGGTATGAATATTGACTTAAAGGCCTTTACGGAAAAGTTTTACACAGAGACAGCCAAAGGCAATTTAGCTCCTGTGCTTAAAAGCATTAAAACAGCCTATGAAGCGGGAGTCCACATAGAACTTACTAATCTTGTGGTGCCGGGGTTGAATGACAGTGAAAGGGAAATTATGGAAATGACAGAGTGGATAGCGGCTTTGTCTCCTGAAATACCGCTTCATTTTTCAAGATATTTCCCACAATATCTTACAACAATGGGACCCACTAAACTGGAGACTCTGAAAAAAGCGAATGAAATAGCTTCTCAAAAGTTAAAATATGTATATATAGGCAATGTGGCAGGGGAAGCAGTGGCTGATACCTGTTGTTCTGCCTGTGGAAAAAAACTAATAAAAAGAGATAACTATAAAATACTGGAAAATAATATCAGTGGCGGGAAATGCAAGTTTTGTGGAGAAAAAATATATGGACACTTCTAATTTTTTGAAAAATACATAACTATATTTAAAAATATGAAATCTAAAACAGGGAGTTAAAATGAAACTGATTTTGGCATCTTCTTCTCCAAGACGAGTTCAGCTTTTAAAAGAAAACGGAATACGCTTTACCATAGTCAAACACGGCGCCGATGAGGAAGCCGTCATAAAGAGGCTTAAGTCACACGATCCAGTAAAGGTCGCCAATATGGTGGCGTATGCCAAGGCTTTTTCTGTGGCGAGTAAAATAAAAAAAGGATTGGTGTTGGGCTCGGATACTATAGTGGTTATAAACAATAAGATAATCGGCAAACCCACAAGCATAAAAGATGCTGAAAAAATATTGGGGACTTTAAGTAAAGGCACGCACAGGGTAATTACTTCAATTGTCTTTATGGATGCGGCGACATACAAGACCGTTATTACTCACGATATTTCATATGTGACCTTTAAAAAATTAAGTAAGGACTGGATAAAAAAATATGTAAGGACAAACAATGTGATGGATAAGGCTGGCGCTTATGCGGTACAGGAAAACTCGGATCCGTTTATAAAGGAAGTTAAAGGGTCTTACAGTAATGTGGTGGGCCTACCGATAGAAAAAGTGAAGAGCGTTCTAAAACACTGGGAAAAATTATAAAAAAAAAGGCCACTGCTTTGCGCAGCGGCCTTTTATAAAATATAAACTTAAAGATTCTTTTCGTAGATTTTGACTTCCTCTTCTTTTCTAAGCGCTGCACTTAAGGCCTTGTAAACATCTTCGAGTTTTACCAAACGCAAACGGTCTTGGGTGGCTTCATATTCTGTGGTAAATCTGACCTTGTTAAAAGCAGAAGGTTTTTCAGAGGACAACTTAGCAATGTAAAACCCGTTATCTCCAGTTATGATATCTGACACTTCACCGAGATTGAGCTCGAGAACTGAATCGGCAAAACTTTGTGACTTAATGGAATCAAGTTTTGAGTCCTTTGTAAAAGAGAAGGCATTAAGAATTCTAGCGCCCGCTTTGAGTGCGGCTTTGTCAAACAACTCGCCGGATTTTAAAGCTTCTTTAAAAGCAAAGGCTTTCTCGTAAGCTATCTTCATACCATCTTCTTTTAATATGGCTTTTAAAACTAAATCGCGAGAGCCCTTATAAGTGGGTTCAAACCCCGCATCTTTGCCTTCGCTTTTTAATATATGATAGCCGTATTGGGTTTTTACAAGGCGGCTTATTTCTCCTGGTTTTAAAGCAAAGGCCGCGCTCTCAAATTCAGGGACCATTTTTCCGCGTTCAAACCAACCCAATTCTCCACCTTTATCTTTTGATCCTGGGTCTTGAGAGTATTTTTTTGCCAGGGCAGAGAAGCTCTCTCCGCGTTTCGCCCGCGCTTGTATTTCTGTAGCGAGCTTAAGCGCGACTTCTTCAGAGGTCGCATTGAGTGAAAGTCCGGCGCCGTTGGAAATGATAAGAATATGCGCGGCTTTTACCCGCTCTGGTTTTGTGTAGGTATTTTTGTGCATAGCATAATAATCTTTCATACGGTCTTCGTCAATTTTTAGAGCGCCAGTATAGAGCGAATAGCTAAAGTCGGCGTAATGGGCACTCACTGTTCTGTTTCTTTTTATAAAATAATTTTTTATTTCATCGTCAGACATTTTTATGGAAGCGGTGAGAAAGTTTTTTACTTTTGCCAAAATAATCATTTGCCGCTGTTGGAATTCAAACTCTTCTGGAGTCAAACGGTTGTCGTTGAGAATCTGAAGGTAGCGCTGTTTATCAAACCCTTTTGCGCCCTGAAAGGACTGTATGCCCATTATGGATTGTTGCACTTCTTCATCTGAGACCGCTACATTTATTTTTTTAGCATAGCCCAGCATAAGGTTCTTTTCAATTATTTCATTTAGCGCTTCTTTTTTAAGTTCTTTTTCACGGGCATCGCTGACTTTTTGCCCTTTGCCGAGCAGTTGTTGCACTTTTTCCTGCCAGAGTTTTGACACATCCGCATATAAAATGTCGGTCTTGCCTATGCGGGCAACTGTATCAGGATTGGATTTGTTAAAAGACATTTGCGCGCCCCACAATATAAATATAGTAAGTAGAAAAGCCGTAAGCACGATCCACAGCACCACTTTCGCGCCACTTCTCATTTTTCGCATATCAAACATGTCATCACCTCATAAAAGTTTTAGCCCGAAGGCGTTTGAATAATATGCCGATAATTATAGGAAATTTTAAGGGAATATGCAACGAAAAAAACAGAGGAGAGAATACAATTGACTTAAAATACTATTTAACTATAATAACTGATAAGTATTTAAAAAAGAAAAATATCTCGAGGAGAACGAAATTTTGAAAACGGAATATGTTTCTATTATCACTCCCACTTATAATTCCGAGAATGTCATAGGGCAATGTCTGGAAGCCATAGCAGTACAGGATTATCCTAAAGATATGTTTGAAGTGATAATTGCGGATGCTGGGTCAAAGGACAAGACACTTGAAATAATAAACTCATTTAAAGATCGCCTAAATATAACTATTTATGAAAATCCCTTGAAGACAGGGGAAGCTGGCAAGAGTGTGGCACTTGAAAAAGCTAAAGGCGGGATTGTTGCACTGATTGACAGCGACAATGTTATGCCTGACAGCACTTTTATAAGTAAAATGGTAAAACCCTTTGAAGAAGATGCAGAAATTATAGGCACTGAACCGCTTTATTTTGAAAGCAGGAAACAGGAAGCCCCTCTGACGCGATATTTTGCTCTGGCTGGGATTAATGATCCCTTATGTCTTTTCATAGGGAACTACGACAGGCATAGCTATATTACAGGCAAGTGGACAGGGCTGGATTTAAAAGTAGAAGATAAAGGCGGCTATTTAAAAATAAATCTTGAAGCCTCAAAAATGCCGACCATAGGCGCGAACGGAACCTTTATGAAAAAAGCGCTCTTGCTGAAGACCAATTATAAACCCTATTTATTTGATATTGATTCTGTGTATGAAATTGTGGAACAAGGCTATACAAAGTTTGCAAAAGTAAAAACAGGGATAGTGCACATATATTCTCCTTCACTTTCTATTTTTGTAAAAAAACAAAACAGGCGCATAAGCGATTTTATGCATTTTAACAAAGCGCAGCAACGCGTATATCCGTGGAAAAAATTTCCAATAAAAGCTGTGGTGTGGTTTGCAGTTTGTTGTCTTACGGTGTTGCCTTTACTTTTTCAAATGGTGGCAGGGTTTATAAGAAAGAAAACTTGGGTCTGGATATTTCACATAGCGGTGTGCGAACTGACACTGCTGGTATATGCGTGGCAGTTTATAAAAGCAAAAATGATAGGGAAAACAGCAATGAAAAATAGGGATAACTGGTAATTTTTGAAAAGAAAAAGTAGAATTACGGCGTGTGGATTTTTTCCAATGTAGTAAATTCCGTTTTGGCGATAGTGTCCCAGTTATATTTATTTATAAAAGTCATTGGAACTTTTTGTGGTTTTGAAAGCTTAAAGGCCGATATAACTGCCTTCGCGTACTCCTCTTTATTAAAACATTTGATTCTTTTCACCCATTTTCCAAACACTTTAAAAGCGGGAAGGTCATACACCACTACTTTATTTCCATACATAAGTGCTTCTATAACAGATATTCCCCAACCCTCTTCGTGAGAAGGAAGGAAAAATAAAAATGCTTCGGAAAGATATTTTTTTAATTTGCTGTGTTCCGCATAACCCACAATGGTCACTGCTTTTTCTAAACCGTTTTTAAGAATATCTTTTCGCAAAAATTCCATATCGCTCGCCGAGCCCTTGCCTATGACTACAAGCTGATATGCCCCTGCTGCCGACACTTTTTGCCAGATAGGGGCAATATCGTAAAGGCCTTTGGAAGGGCGCAGGCCACCGATATACACAGCGAGTTTTTTGTTTTTTTTAAATGTGGTTTTTTTAATAATTTCCACCCCGTTTCTCACACTGAAACAATGCCCTTTGAACCCCCGCGCCAATAGAGTAGCTTTTATTTCATCTCCCGCTTCAGTTTCTAAAGTCAGGAGGGCGCTCGCTCTTTTGGCAATCAATGAAAAAGAAAAGGCCTGTATTAAATACAGGATTACATTGTTGATAAAGTTTCCAGGGCGTTTCATAGGGGAATTATATTTATGATGCGTCATAGCTATCCATTTACATTTAGTTTTTTTTGCGGCGAAGTAAGCAGGCAGGGTGTCACAAAAAAAGTCAGAACTGGTATAGACCATATCAAAACTTTCGGAGGACAGGACTTTGGCACAATTGAAAGCAGACACTATATAACCTAAAAGTCGCTGAAAGCCTATGGCTTCGGTTTTAAATAAATATGAGGATTTAATCAAACGGAGCCGGAGTTTTGCCAACCCAGGGTAATTTTTGGCAGCGATTATGCCACCTTCTGTGGTGTATAAGACAGCCTCAAAATTAGAAGGGAGGCGTTTTAATAGATTAAATAGCCTGATTTCGCCACCGCTCATAACAGGGGAAAGCCCAAAGCCGTTTGAGATAAAAGCAATTTTAATTTTATTTTGTATCATTTAATAATTATCATATTTTTTCCATTACAAGTCAACCGGTTAAAAAGATATCCATTGAGTTACCCCTTGGAATACTTTGTAGGCTGTTGTAATTTATTGCCAGGGAAGAGTAGAAAGGGTTGATTTATTTAGGTAATATGCTAATATATTTTTATAATCTTTGTATGGAAAATACTTGATTAGTAGAAGAATTTTTTTATTAAATTTAGCGATAAAGCAAAAAAGACCTATAAATATATGTTGTTATTAGGAGAAAAATGAAAAAAAATGTTTTGAAATATTCACTTGTTGCGTTTGGGATAATTTCTTTTATAGTGGGACAAATTTTAATTTTTGGGTTAAAAAAGATATTGTTGGGAATAGGTTTAACAGTGGTTTTTCCTATCATTCTAACGGGAGCTTTTATTGATTTGAAAAAAATAAGAGAAATGGTTTTGATAAAATTAAAAATGAATGAAAAATTGGGTACTCGAGTGAAAACAATTCTGCTGGGGGCAATGTTTCTTGGAACAGGTTTAATAGCGGAACTGGGTATTTACCTCTATAAAGCTAATCTGGTGGTTACAGGTACAGTGCTGTTTCTTTTGGCTTTTCTTGGTTTTGTGATACTGGCATACAAAAGTGCAAATGGAACAGAACTTATGGAACTTTTTGAATATAAACAGGACAAACCTTTTTTCCTGCCGGCAAAACTTGCGGTGATAGTCATTCTCGCTTTTCTCGCGCAAACCTTTATACATAATAATTTTTGGTTAATAGGCGTACTTACTTATGTGGTTGCCCTCGTACAACTTTTGTTTGTTTTTAGATATGCGGGTAAAACTCAAAACGCATTGGGAGTGGATAATTCAAAAGAAAAAAAAAATAAGAGCTAAGGTTTTGACTTTGCCAGGGCTCAACGACGCTGGTCTACGGATTAG
>CAILUR010000013.1 GCA_903837445.1 uncultured bacterium
CTATAGTGACTATCTCTTCCCTTGCGTTATTTTCTTTTGCCTTATTGTTTTTTTCACTCATACTTGCCTCCATAATTTAAAAAATTATTTAGTCTCGATAAAAACTTTTTTCATAACATCCCCAGCTCTTAATTTCAAAACTGTTTCCATACCCTCTGTCACTTGTCCAAACACGGTGTAATTATTGTCCAAGAAATGCGCTGGTGCCAGACATATATAGAACTGACTTCCCGCACTGTTTGGGTCCTGTGCTCTTGCCATAGCCACTGCCCCAGTGATGTGCTGTTGTTTATTAAACTCTGCCTTAATGTTGTAGCCAGGCCCACCTGAACCGTTTCCGTTTGGATCGCCACCCTGAATTACAAAACCTGGTTCATATCTATGAAAGGTAAGCCCATTATAAAAACCTTTCTCTGTAAGTTTGATAAAGTTATCGCAGGTTCCCGGCGCGTCTTTTTTAAAAAATTTAAACTTTATGGTGCCTTTCGCCGTTTCGATTACTACCGTCTGTTCGCCCGCAGTTTTCAATACACTTGCTGCAGGAGCATTTTCCGTAACCATTGCCTGTTTTTCGCACCCTGCCCCCATAAAAAATAACGCCGTTGCTGCCAAAGCTAAAACAAATAAAATTCTTTTCATTGTATTTCCTCCTTTTCTTTTTCCTTCATTAGTTTTGTAAAGTTTAAACCTTCCGAAAGCATAAAGATAAAACCGAGAATTATTATAGGAATAAGAATCATAGCGTGCACGATAAAGATGTAAGCTACCGCATCTGCTTTAGGATAAGCAAAAAGCAACATTATCCCTACTCCAAAGAACTCAAAAGGACCTATCCCGCCAGAAGTAGATGGCATCATTATGGCAAAGTTTGCCACCGCCATTATCAAACAGATTAGCAGAAAGTTAATTTCTATATTCATTGCTTTCCCCATAAGCCAATAGGTAAAGGCCTCTACAGTCCAAGCCAAAAAAGAAAGGCCAAAAACCGTAAGCATCCCTTTCATATCTTTTAAAACCCCAAGCCCGTTTATAAAAGTATCAAGAAACCTTTCAGTTTTATCCTTAATACCTTTTGGGAAAATAATCATAATTTTATGTACAAACTTTGCCGTCTTTTCTTTTTTGTAAATTAGAAAGAACATAAAAATAAATATTCCTAAAAAAATAACACTACCGATAACAGCAAATAAAAGTACTGCATCTTTAATTCCAAGAGTAAGTCCCCTTATATTTATTGGTGGAATAACCACCTGAGTGGTAATCACCTGGAAAGCCGCATACCCCACTATAAAATAAAAAATCATAACAAGTCCATCAAACACCCTTTCTATAACCACTGTCGCAAAAGTAGAGGATTTCGACAACCCTTTTTTTGTGCCTGTCATATATGCCCGAATAAACTCTCCTGCTCTTGCAGGCAGGACATTATTGAACATAAAACCCATAACCAGATATGGAAAAAGTTCCACGGCTTTTATGGGTTTTATATGTTTCAATAAATGGTGCCAGCGTTCCGCTCTTATATAGTATCCGCCAAGGTAAATTACCACCGTTAACAAAAGCAACCACATATTTATTTTTTTTACTATATCCCACATTCTTGCGTAATCAAGCCCACGAAGTACAAAATACAAACACAAGATTGTGATTATAAGACCTACCCAAACAACAAGTTTTTTTACCATATTTTTCCCTTTTAATTTATTTGAGTCATATTTTCTCTTTCTAATTTAGTTCTTGGTTTTCTTCTTTTTCCCACTTATTTGTTTTATATAAAACGGGCTAATCACATCAAATAGCTTTTTTGAAAACTTTCCGTATTTTTTAATCCCCCATTTGTGAAGCAAAAATTCAAACATAACCTTTAAAGTTGCCAACCCATATATACTACTGCGGATAAAGTTTATAGAAGAGGCCTCTTTAAAGTATCTTGTCGGGACAGGCACTTCCGAAGACTTATACCCTTTGATTTCCACCTGTGCTATGACTTCAGTATCAAAGACAAAATCATTTGAGTTAATCACAAAAGGAATATCCAGCAACAGCTTGCGCGAATAGGCACGAAACCCAGTATGTAATTCCGAATAATGTTTTCCAAAACAAAAGTTTTCAAACATGGTCAAAAGTTTATTTGAAAAATATTTGTATATGGGCATTCCCCCGTTCAGGGCTCCCTTGCCCAACATTCTGGAACCCAACACAAAGTCTGCACTTCCTGTTCTTATCGGATATATCATTTCTGGCAGTAGCGATGAATCATACTGATAATCAGGATGTACCATAACTATAATATCCGCCCCTTCTATCAAGGCTTCTATGTAGCAGGTCTTCTGATTCGCCCCATAGCCACGATTGTCCACATGCACTATAGTTTTTATCCCAAGTTTTTTTGATATTTCCACTGTGTTATCTTTGCTGTCATCATCCACAAGAATAACTTTGTCCACATACCCTTCAGGTAAATCTTTAAATGTTTTAGCCACTGTTTTCTCGGCATTATATGCCGGCATAACCACTATAACTTTTTCTTTTATTTTCTTTTTAATTCGGGAAAATGACTTCATTATTTACTACCTCCATCGCATTTTTACCTGGGGTCTGCCACCACAACTGCATTCTGGAATAATTTATACTCTCATAATATCTCAGCGCTATCGTATGATACCCTTCCGCCAGGCTCACTGTGCCTGACTGAAAATACATTCCATCCTGACACTTGTCACATGCCCTCACTGCTGGATACTGATATGGCTTTGTGCCGCTATTTTTTACAATAGTTTTTCCATCTATGACCAGGTCAGAAAAATCATTTGATCTTGTCTGAAAAATATAACTACCTGCTTTGTCAATTTTCAACCTGCCCGTCCACTTTACGGAAAACGGCCCAAGCACTGGGTCAACAGTCCAATTAAATAATATAAACGGGTCTATTTTTTTAACCATTACTGGCCCTTTCCATTCATTCCCCCTGTAATACAAACCTTGCAAGCCATTCTCTTGTTTTTTAGTCTGATTTTTTACAACATCTCCGGCAAGGACTTCATATGCCCAATAGAGAATTCTGCCGTTCATTTTATGCTTAAACTCTGAATACTTTCCGTTTGGATACATTTTCTCGAGCACTGGTCTTATCGGCAGATATGAAGCATCCAAAATATACACAAAATTACCTGGCGCTTTAAGCTTAATAGGAATCCATTCACTCAGTTCAAAAGGCACTACATTTGTGGACTGATATGGGTATGAGGCAAATTTAAAAGTATAACTGTGATACCAATCAGGCATAACTATCGCTGTCCACCCTGGATCAGCTGCCGGATTTAAACTTTTAAAATAGCGACCCATGCTCCATTCATTTGTAGAAAACTCTGCCCAAAACCCGCTGTCATTTACCTGCTTTTTAAAATAAGTTTGATAGTTATCATATGCAATATATCCTATAAGCATTATAAGAATCCCTAAAATTAGTTTTTTAAATAGTTTGTCAGCGCCAAACTGTAACTTAAAAAACTGCCAAAACTTAGCGATAAAAATAACCGCAAACATTATTACCACCGGAATGACAGTAATAGTTCTATATGCCTGCGGAGATTCTATGGAAGCCAAGCCCGCCTGAAGCAAGACCATAAAAAACGACACCATTAGAAAATAAAAAGGATTAAATATCTTATACAAAGCGTAACCAAAACCGAGCAACGCCATAGTCCCCATTAAGAAATCAAGCATAGGTCTGTTGTCAAAATTATGTCTTGGATTTCCATCCCCAATATAATTAAACATGAGAAGCGTTTTCCCCAAGTTTCTCATATACAACTGCTGCCAAGGTTTTACCTCTCCTTTAGCATCCGTGTAAACTCCGCCTATAGCTTTTAACATATCTTTGTTAAAAATAGAAACAGTCGCCGTTCTCATCATAAACTGTTCAAGATGTTTTATAATATATACGCCCAGCGGCGCAAAAGTTATCAAAAACACACAGACAGCAAGAATTATTTTTTTGAAATTCTTTTTGAGTAGAGAAAAATCTTTCAAGACCACGAATATAAAAAATAAAAAAATCGCTGGGGCGATAAGCCTTCCCGCTATATAAGAATGAAACCCAAGGGCGGATATGAACCCCACCAATGCGAAATCCAACCATGTTTTATTTTTATATGCCCGATAAGCAAAATAAAGCACCATGACCGCTAAAAGCACTGTATGAATACCTAGGAACCCTATCCTGCTAAAATTCACATGCCAGCGAGCGACGGCAAAAAGTAAGCCCCCCGCCACCGCCATATAAGGACCAAAAATAGACCTGGTAAAAAAGTAAAAAGCCGCTATTGCCAATATGCCGAGTATGATTGAAATCAATCTTATCTGCATAACACCTATGCCAAAAGACTTAAACGAAGCAGCGATAAAATACATAAACATAGCTGAGTTTTGTGTATCTCTTTCTATATATACAGGCAAGGCGGTGCCGTCCATTTCCGTTCCGTTCATTATATTAATAGCTTCATTTCCATTTTGCCCTTCATCCCGATAGCAGCCCGTCGGAGTTGTATCTATCATATATACACGAAAGAAAACCCCCACCGCTATCACAAACACAAAAAGTATTATTTCCAACCGTTTGTCCATTTTGTCCGTATTTTCTTCGTTTTTGCCTGCTGCTATGTCCGCCAATATAAACAGCACCACTGCCGCAAGAGAAAACAACAAACCTGGAACAAGCTGTTTTTGCATAAAAAGGAAATACTGCGCTCCAAGCGCCGTCAAAAAAGCTGCAAAAATAAGATAAAAAGGACCGATTACTTTTAGTATATTGACGCCTGCCCTTCTTTTTTTAATTTTTGTTTTCTTCATTTATCACTACCTCCCTGAGAATTTCTGAGCATAGCTTTCATTTACAATAGAACTTATTTGCCTGTTCTTGTCTATGCTCATATTAAACGCTGAAATACCATTATACAAAGCCGCGAACAGCAACACTGCGAAAACAAGAGTTTTAGCAGACAAGGCTCCATCTTTTCCTCTACCAATCATTTCAGAAAGTTGTATTACGCCTTTACACGCTAATAGGACAA
>CAILUR010000014.1 GCA_903837445.1 uncultured bacterium
AGAGAAGAGAAAAAGAAGCAGTAATACTGTTTACTAGAAAGTGAGCAAACTCAACTACGCCATCAAGGCAGTGGAAGAAATAATGAAGGAACAAAAAGTAGTGGTGGCTTCTGAAAAAAATACAGATGTCTTTGGGTATCTTTATAAAAATGAGGCATATTATTTTGGGGTATTTAACATAAGGGCAGGAAGAGTAGTCAGTAAGACTATAAGTGTGTTTGAAGATATGCCAAAAGAAGCACAGCCCCTGAGTGTCTTTATAAACCAGTATTATTCCAGAAATATGGCAGTCCCAGATGAAGTGATATTACCGGCGGGAGCAGCGCAGGAAAGTGTTTTAAATGAAGTGGTTTTTAAACCTCGTGGAATAAAAGCGCTGTATGTTAAGCGCAACGGGCTCCTCAAACTTGTAAATGATAATTTGTTGGAACGAGAAACAACAGATGAAAGAATACGGGAACAAAAAGGAAAAGTCAAAAAAGAATTTTTAATTCAAATGGAAGCACTTCAACAAGGATTGAAGTTGGCGCGATTGCCGAAAGTTATTGAAGGCATAGATATTTCACATTCTTCGGGGCAGAATATGGTAGGGTCGCTGGTGGTTTTTAATAATGGAGAACCAGATAAAAGTAATTACAGAAGGTATAAAATAAAAACTGTGACACAAGTGGATGATTTCGCCGCGGTCACAGAAGTAGTCATCAGAAGATATGGTAAAATGAAAGAACAGGGACTATGGTTTCCTGACCTGATACTGATAGATGGTGGCATAGGTCAGGTCAATAGCGCAAAACGCGCATTGGAGACCTTGGCGTTGGAAATTCCAGTGATAGGACTGGCCAAACAAAACGAAGAAGTTTTCAGACCTTATAAAAATGAGCCAGTGAAAATAGGCATAAAAGCGCAGTTTTTACTTATGCGGTTGAGGGATGAAGCCCATAGGTTCGCAGTAAAATTTCAAACTGAGCTTTCGAGTAAAAAATTAAAGCAGTCAGTTTTTGATGAGATTCCTTATATTGGTGAAAAAACAAGATATAGGATATATAATGAATTTAAGGACAGGGCAGACCTTCTTGAAGCTGTTGAAAAAAATGAGGAAAGGGCTAAATTTCTTAATGAAAAACAAAAAACGGCAATTAAAAAAATTCTTGGAACAAAACATATTTAAAACATTTTGCGGGAGGAAATAATGAAAAAAATTATCTTATTTATTATAGCCGCAAATGTGATGTTTGCAAATGTGGCTTTTTGTATAGGAGAAACCGGGACTGCTGAACAGATAAAAAAATATTATGCGCAAGGCGATGTTTTTTATAACAAGGCGCAGTATAGTGAAGCTATAAAATATTACACTGCGGCTGTAAAATTGAAAGATGATTTTATTGATGGGTGGAAAAAAATAGGATTTTGTTACTACAAAATAGAAAATCATAAATACGCCTATTATGGTTTTCAAAAAGTTTTGCAGTATGATAAAAATGATAAAGATGCACTGGAGTTTATGGGATTTTATAATTCTGTTATTTTAAAAGCAAAGAAGAAAAATGAAAAAAGAGATTGGGTGCAACCAGTATGGCGCTCGGCCTTGTTGCCGGGCTGGGGACAGGCGTATAATAACCAGTTTTTAAAAGGGATTGTTTTTGGCACCGGATATATTGTGTCTGGCGCTATGCTTGTGTATAATGTGGCAGATGAAAAAAATAAGTATGCGAAATATCTCTCCACAAATGAAAATCAGGATATTGCCTATAAGGCGGCGGAAGATGCCTATACGCTTGCGATAGTGTGGGCGGGAGTGACGGCTGCTTTTTGGCTTGGGGCTATGATAGATGGCGGGCTTAATTATAATTGTGAGGAAGCTAATGATATGGCTGTAAGACCAAAAATAGAAGGACTTGTCTTTGCTGCTGAAGTTTTTAAAATTAGGTTTTAAAGGCGGAAAAATTGAAAGGAATAATGAAGGCAGTTATTTTAGGGGCACTGGTATTTATTATAGCGGGATGCTCTGAACTAAAACGAAGCAATCCTACTGACCCTGCAGCGGGAAATTATGTAGGACTTCATTATGTGGGAGAGTTAGGGCAGTTTGTGAATTTGACTGATATGGAGATAGCACAAAGTAGTGGACAGGCATATATTTTTGGAACTGACGATGCACAAAAGATAACTGTAAAATATGATTTAAACGGAACTTATATAAAATACTGGGAGACACAGGATTTACCCAAGGGAATTTGTGCGGATAGCGCTTCTAATATATATATTGTAGATGTGGCAAATTATATTGAGATATATACGGCTGACGGAGTAACTTTAGGGCAGTTTCATTTTGCCACAGGCACAGGCGGTGGGAAAATAGCCTGTGATGCTGATTATCTTTATGCGACTACGGCAAGTCCACCGAAAATATATAAATATGTTTTAAACACTGTGGCCACCCCAAACCCTACGCCTGTGGCAAGCTGGGGCGTAGAAGGGATTTGTGATGGTTGTTATTCTGTAATAAGTGCTGTGGAAACCGATATGGCGGGAAATTTGATTATAGCGGACAGTGGTTTAAATAGAATTACTATTACTGATAGCGCAGGAAACTTTATAAAAAAAATTGAGTTAGTGGATGCACTGCAAGGGCTTAGCGTTAGTGGCGGGAGCATTTATGTGCCAGGGATAAATGGTATAAAACAATATGATTATAATGGTACTTTGTTAAAGACCTATGCTGATTATGGTGAAGGCAAAGGAAAAGTGACTGCTGTTGCCCCTATGGTCATTTATGACAAGCAAATATTTATAGGGGATGTGGTGAGTATAAAAGTTTTTAAACCATAAAAGGAAAAGTGAAAATGTCGGGAAAACGATTTTTTGTAAATAAGGTAGTGGATAAAAAAGCAAGGATAGAAGGTGATGACTATAATCATCTGATAAATGTGCTTAGAAAAAAAGAAGGGGACGAGGTGACTGTCTTTAACTATGAGCATGGTGAATTTTCCGCTATTATAGAAAAAGACGAAAAAGAAAAGCATATGGTAGAAGTGGTGTTAAAAGAACAGACAAAAAAAAGACAAGAAAACAGAGTCCCAGTTACTGCAATAATTGCCCTTATAAAAAAAGAAAACTTTGAATTTATATTGGAAAAATTAACCGAAGTGGGAGTGGATACTATAATTCCACTTATCACGAACCGCACAGTGGTAAAAATAAAAGATGATGAAAAGAAAAATGAAAGATGGAATAAAATTATTTATTCGGCAGTAAAACAGTGTGGAAGGCTTTCCTCTCCCAAACTAATGCCTGTAGTGACTTCGGTAGAAAAAATAGAGGTATCGGAAAAGGCGCTCAAATATTTTGTATACGAAAAAGCAGATGGCAGATATCTTGTGGATGAAGCGTTTAAAGCCGCCAAAGAAGCTAAGGAAGCGGTATTTGTAATAGGTCCCGAAGGTGGGTTTGATAGTGCAGAAGCGGAAACTATTATAAAAAAAGGGTTTGTGCCTGTAAGCTTGGGAGATACAATTCTGCGCGCAGAGACAGCAGCAATAGTCGCGGCAGGAGCTCTGACACAGATATTCAGGAGAAGCGAATGGAAGGACTGAAAAGAAAAATCCTTGAGCGAATAAAACAAAAAGGTTTGACTGGGGATATTTTTATAGAGCGTGACAAAAAAACAGAGCTTACTGTAAATGATGGCACATTGGAAAAAATAGTAAATGCTGATTCTTTTGGTGCTGGGATAAGAGTTTTTAAAAATGGGAAAATGGGGTTTTCGTTTTTTACCACAGCAGATGAAAAAGAAGCTATTAAAATGGTAGATGCCGCAGAAACTTCTGCCCTTATAGAAGGGTATGAAAATTATGTCCTGCCGGAAAACACTGTGTCTGCTGGCGTAAAAGTGTTTGATGTTGACTTGTCACTACTTGCCTTTGAAAAAAAGAAGCAAACCGCTTTGACTATAGAAAAAGAAGTCAAAGCTTCTGGTAAAAATATAAAATTTGCACGGGATACTACATATGGCGACAATATAATAAGCGCGTGGTATGCGAACACCAGCGGCGCCGACTATGTTTTTGAAAAGACATATTGTTTTGCCTACACTTCAGCGGTCGCATCAAATGGAAAAGAAGACGAGGTAGTGGAGGGAATGACTGGAGGGTGTGGTTTTGCTGAAAAGGATTTTTCTTTAATGGCACAAGATGCTGGAAAGCGCGCGGAGGCAATGCTTGGAGGGATATCGGTAAAGAGTGGCAACTATAAGCTCATACTACCACCCTATACTGCTGTGCAGTTTTTACAGGTGTTATCTGGAATGTTTTTAGCATCAGCGTCAAGAAAAGGAAAGTCACTTCTTTCAAAGTACACTTTGGGAGATAAACTTGGCTCAAAAATAGTCACCCTGAGGGATGATGCCCTGTTGGATTATAAAATGGGAAGTTATAATTTTGATGGAGAAGGCACAAAGGGTGAAAATAAAGCATTGATAGAAAATGGCGTCTTCAAAGGACTGCTCTATGATGTGCTAAATGCTGGATATATGAACACTAAAAGTACAGGCAACTGCACTCGGGCAAGTTATAAAGCTATGCCTGAACCAGGCACGAGTAATTTTTACATTCCTGCAGGAGAAAGCAAAGTGGAAGATATGGCAAGAAAGGCGAGCGGGATATTTGTTAATTCCTTAATGGGCTTGCACACTGTAGATCAGGTCTCTGGAAACTTTTCCCTCGGAATAAACGGTTGGCTTATGAAAGACGGAGCAGTGGTGCATCCAGTAAAAACAGCGCTGATTTCAGGAAACATAAAAACTCTTTTGGAAAGTATAAGTTGCATATGTGATGACCTAAAGTTTTATGCAAATTTTGGAAGCCCCACCCTGATAGTAAATGACATTCTTGTCGCTGGGAAAGAATAAAGATAAGGAACAATCTGCTATTTTTAATAGGAGGCAATATGAAATGTAAACATGGGATTATTGGGTTTCCTTTGGGGCATACTCTGTCACCAGCTATGCACAATGCTTCTTTTGAGAAGTTTAAGCTGGATAGTGAGTATTTGGTTTTTGAGACAAGACCTGAACAGGTAGGTGAGTTTATTGGTAAAATGCGAAAAGAAGGAATAAAGGGGATAAAT
>CAILUR010000015.1 GCA_903837445.1 uncultured bacterium
ACTTAATTTTTATTTTATTATTCCTCGTAACAGGTGTATTTAAACAAAAAAAATAAAAAGTGTCAAGGATAAAATCTATATATGGTATATTTTTTTTTGATTTACCCCTGTAAAAACACTATATATTGCGTTATTTCACATAAAAAGCCTTATAAAACATAGTGTTTTTGTATCTATTCAAGACCAGTATATACCCCATATCTTGTATATGATATTTGCTTATTCCATAAGGAAATAATTTGCCTGCCTTAATGTATTACATTAACAACCTCCCTTTTAAACATTGTATATTGTAATTATATCCCCAGAGTGCTAATATTGGGTAAATTAGCTTGACAAGACCGATATAGGGGGGTAATAATTAGATATATTTCTAACTTATCACCTAAATAAAAGGAGCTCATATGTTAAATTTGGAAGATTCAAAAAATGAATATTTTAAATTTTTAGAAAAAATTTCTTCCCGCACCGGAGTAAAAGCCCTCAGCGATTATCTGATAAAACACGGTTTGTTTGAAGCCCCAGCCTCCACAAAATTTCACTTATGTTCTGAGGGCGGGCTTATCATTCATTTGGTGAGTGTCACCGCGCTTGCCTTAAAACTGCGCCCAGTCCTGTATCCTGAAGCCACGGAAGAAACAGTAATTTTAGTTTCACTGTTTCACGATTGCTTTAAAGCCACTGATGGGTTTGGAAATAAAACATATCTTAAAAACACAGAAGCGAAAGAACGCCAGCCCTATCTTTGGAACGCCGAGCAATTAAATTATGCTGGTGGACATAAAAGTGCACTGATAATTTCAAAGTTTGTGGATTTAAAACAAGATGAAATCCAGGCCATAGCCTATCACGATGGTCCCTACACAGAATCCTGGAAAGATCTTATGGGCAACAATAATGTCTATCCTCTCACCCACCTGATACATATGGCAGATTTATGGAGTTGCTGGGTGGTGGAGAGAAATAAAAACATAAAGAAGTTTGATAAAAAATTTTTAGAAGACAAATAGGTTTTAGAAAGCCAGAGGTGTTTAGTTAGGTTCTTATTCCTTCATTCCATTTTCCCACTCCAATTGCCCTTTACACTCTTTTGCCATTTTTTTTATTATTTGCGTTTGCGTTTGTGTGAGTGTAGGAGTGCCTTTATCCAGATCAACAGTGCGAGGATAAAAATAACCAAGGCCTTGGCGTAATTTTGTGCTGTATTCCATTATCATAGGTGTTTCTATATTTAGCGGATTGAGGAGCATATGCCACGGCATTTTTACTGTCTCGTATTTTATATTTTTTCTTTTCTTGTCTTTTGGGTCCAGCCCGTTATACATAAGGGTATATAATTTATCAGGCGTTTTATCCACCCCGTCATATACCATTATAAAAACTTTAGGGAGTTCGTTTTTGAAAAGTTTGGCTGTGGTCATAAATATTTTAGGAGTATACGCATATGTCAGTTCAATTTTTAAGATACTTCCAAGCTTTTTCCCGTTTTGAAAAACATCCACTTCTACATATTGCGGATTTATCCCTGCTGTAGTTTCCAGTTCGGCATCACTGACTCTAATACGGTAAGCCACTATTGCTTCACTTCCATTAAAAGAATTCCCATCAAGGTCAGCATAAAGCACATATCCCTGCGCTGTGCCTCCTGAGGGTGCGTAATTCATAAGTGGGGTGGCGCCTGGTTGGGCGAATTTTTTAAAAGAGGTCAGCCTGTCATCAAAAGCGCTTATCAAAAATGTGGTGAATAAAAAACTAGAAAATAAAATAACCCATATAGTTTTTCTCATATTTTCTCACCTCACAAATATCATATAATACAGTACTTATTCAACAAAACTTAAAATTCAAAATCAAATCTTCCCTCTACTCCTCTTCTCATTGCCGGAATCCCTTTTATCTCTTCAAAATACTGGTCAAACACATCGCTGACCTTTAGGGTAGCTGTCAGGC
>CAILUR010000016.1 GCA_903837445.1 uncultured bacterium
ATATGTGCTTCTTTGACTTTATAGGTGGAAGCTAATTTTGCAAACTCTTTTTTAGCAAGCAGGTCTAATTTTTTTTCTATAATTATTTTATATGCTATAGATTCCACCAGTTTGCGTCGTTTTAATTGAAACAAAAGACAATCCATTGCGTCATTCGCACCCACTCCTGCTGGGTCAAGTGTTTTTATTGTATCCAAAGCTTCCCCAAAAAATTTTTCTTTTATATCATACTCATTAGCTATCTCTGCAGTGTTTCCTGTGAAATGCCCATCACTATTAATATAGTTTTCTATTATTACTTTTGTGGCTTTTAGCACAACTCCGGTTATCCCTCTGCTATTTAATTGCTCAAGTAAGTATTTAGAAAGAGAAGTCACTTCACTGGGGTCAGTACTTCCCTCTGATGAATTTTCTGCAATATCCATTCCAGATTTTCCACCTGCTGAAGAATCGTATTCATCTTTATATACATCCCCAAAATCATCTTTATTAATATCCGCTATATGCGAACCTTTTTCTCCAAAATTCATTCCCGCTGTCTCTTCTTCATCGGAAATCTCGCCATAAGAATTTCCAGTATTGTCCTCCGTGGGAGGTTCGGAAGTCTCGCCATAAGAATTTCCAGTATTGTCATCCGTGGGAGGTTCAGTAAGATCATCCGAAGTAGTTTCAGCAGCATCCACGGAAGGAATCTCAGAACTATCATTGGAGGGTGTTTCCTTATCGTCAAACTGTTCATAAATTACATTATCAATAAGTTCATTGTTTTCTTCTTCTTTTTCAATTATTTTCCGGACTTCCGCAGTCGTTGATTGCAACATAACTGTGTTTAATTTCATCTGTTGGGTAACTTTTTGGGTTTGGGAAAGTGTATGCCCCTGTTTTTGAGATAGATGATCCGTCATTTAGCACCCCCTTTCTTCTTTTTAAAAAAATCTTTTCAACTGCTTTGGTAAAATAAAAAGAGCCGGAGTAAAGTTATTAACTATTATCCGGCTCATTGCTAACTACTTTTATTGTTTGTTATTTTTTAAGCCAAAAAATCCCGCCGCTGTAAATATCTTTACCACTTCAATCCCAGCAAAAGGCAAAAACCCTGCCATTAAAGCCGCGCCTACTGGCATTTTATATACAAGTATGAGATTGAGAGTGCCAAAGGTGAGTACAATCAAAGCACCTAATGAAAATATTAAAGCCGCCTTTATGTAAGACAATTTTCCAGTTTTTGACATTAGGTATGCCATTACCACTGCCGAAATAACAAACCCTGCAAGATAACCTGCTGTAGGTCCCACCAAAGCGAGTGCGCCTGTGATACCCACTGCAAAAACTGGCGCCCCGATAAGCCCGGCTACTATATATAAGGCTTGAGAAATACCTGCTTCCTTAGGATTCAAAAAGTACATTGCCATAAAAAGTACAAAGGTCTGCGTGGTAAAAGGTATCACAGACAAAGGAGTGTAAATTTTAATCAAAGCTGCGCAAAAAGTTAGATAAGAAAACAAAAGAGTTAACAACACTCTTTGAGTTGTTTTACTCATTACAATTTCTTTCTTCAAAACCGCGGTCATTGCGTTTAACATTTGACACCTCATTTAAAATTTATTCATACTTAATTTTACTTCATTTACTCCGCAATGTCAAATTTGCTTTTATACAAGTTTTTCAGGACTTACAAAATCACCATGCTTTTCTTTCATTTTCAGCAGACGGTCTTTTTCAGCTGCGAGCATTTCAAAGACCACCTGAGGAGTCCCTTTTACTTTATTTTTATATATGTCCACAATTCTGTCTATTTTTGCTACATTTTGAGGAACTCTGATAGTAAACTGTTTCGTATAGTCCGCAGGAGTAAAGTCCTTTTTCATAACATTTTTAAAAAGTTTTTTAAGGTCATTGTATTTTGGAATATTTCCCACTGGAGTCTCTATCGCCCCCACATTGTTATGTGACCTGAGTTCCATCCATTTTAACCAGACTCTTTTATCCTTTACTCCGTTGAGCCATTTACCAGTTTCCATATCGCGTAAAAAGTAATTCACTGCGAAAATCTTGGTGGGATTTTTAAGTTTTTTTCCAAAATCTATATAGTCTTCAATATACTTGCTTATAGATATCGATAAAAATTCCATATTCGCCATTATGTTAAAGGTCCGCTCGCCTTCTTTTCCTATAGTCGCCGCTGTAGTCTCTGATTCAATAGCCGCCCCCATAGTTATCACACCATGGTTCCAGTTAAAGGACTCCCTTACTGGCACCCAAGTATCCGAATCGCGTCCACCGAAAACTATTCCGCCCAGTTCCACGCCATCTTTTTTATTGAGCGCTATGTCACAATTTTTTAAAGCTTCAAGGTCTATGGTATACCGTGCATTTTTATGAGCATGTGGCATATCTTTTCCTGCCTCATCTTTCATGCCTTTTTTCCAATCCCCCGAAAAAGTTCTGCCTGCTTCAGGAACTTGCTGTCCATCCCCCAACCAATATGCTTCCCCGTTTGCCATAAGCACATTTGTTTTAATTACATCTCCAGGAGTGGTCAAGACTTCCCAAATCAGAGGGTCGCCATTTGCATTAATATCTTGAATAATTCCAAAAATTCCTTTTTCTACATTTACCGCTTTAACTTTTCCATTAATATTTCTAAGATACGACAAATCGTCTCCTACTATGGTCTCGCCTTCTACCATAGCGGTAGAAGTTTTGCCGCACATACTCGGATAGGCACCTGAAAAATATGTTTTTCTACCCCAAGGGCCGTGCACGCCCATAAGAAACATATGCTCCGCTAACCACCCCTCACGAGAGGCCTTTTGAATGGCAAGTCTTAATGCGAGTTTTTTAAACCCGACTGTGTTTCCAGCATACTGAGTATTTGAGCTATACACCATTTCATTTTTCAGGTCGATATATATTCTGCGTTTGTCAACATTTTTACTTATACAATTTGCATCCACTTCTCCAGATGAGTGCAGGACTTTGAAAAATGTGACAGGTTTTGCTTTTTTAAATCCTTCATACCCTTTCCTATATAATACAAGCTCCGAGTGCGCCACATAATACGAGTCGGTAAGTTGCACAGCAGGTATATAAAAAGGCGATTCTACAGGTCCCAGCGCGAAAAAACATACCAACATTTGTCTGCCTTTCATAATGTCTTTCATTATGCCATTTATTTCTTTTAACCCTTCTTCCCTGTCTATTCCATTTAAGCCCTCTGGTGCTGTGCCTGGCTCAAAAAGAAATTTTGTATTTTTAGGATCTCGCCCCTGATCAGTCACCCCATCATAGTGCATGGTATGTCCAGCTATATTCAGGGTAGTTTCTTCACCCAGTTCTATAGACTTTTTTTTCATAAGAGCGGCATCTTCTTTTGAATCCGTACACACAAAAATAGAATCAGGATTTGCTATTTTTGCATACTCGGAGACAAACTCCAAAAGTGCTGAATTCCCAAGTATCTCAAGCCGTTTATAGTGAGTTTCTCCACATTTTGATTTTAAAAATTCGATGTCAAGCATTTGAAAACCTCCATAAGAAATTACCTAAGCGACACCCTTTCGTGCGGTTTATACGCCGACTCCACGGTCAGTCATTAGGTTTATATTAGGAAAGAATTTATCAAAAATATCAATTAAAGTCAACGAGAAAAAAGTTCATAAACTACACGAATTTTTTTCATCTCAGAAACATTATTAACAGCACTGCGATTACCACCAAAAGAGTCGCAGAAAAATACCAGCCTTTCAAAACAGCATACTGCGCAGGGGATATTTTTTTAATAAACAAATTTCGGGCGAGAGGCAAAGTAAGAGTAAAGACCGTCAATGCCACAGAAACAATAAACATTACCTTTTTTAAAAGTGGCACCTGGATAAATAAAAAGTTAATAGCCAGCCCAACTACCAAAACAATAAAGGCAGCTGCCCCATATTTACTAAAAATTAATTCCTTGTTGATTGCCATAGTTTCTTTTTTCATTTTGCCTTCCTCTTATACTCAACCTATTTTAAAATAATAAATTGCACAATTTGTTTTTTATCTTGCGTTTCCCCTTTTTGTATATACCTGAGTAAATATATTCCATTTGCCATAGGGCTATTGAAAGCCATAACGAGAGTGTGTGTTCCGCCTACCTGTTTCATATTTTTCTTTTGAACAAGTCTATACGCACTCGTATATATAGCAAACTCCACATCCGCGCCCGCCATCTCTACCTCATACTCGACAACAAATTTATCTTTCACGGGATTAGGATACAGGTTTATTATTCTTGCGTCATTATTACTTGCTGGAGTCGCGGTAATTACAGGAGTAGGAGTAACCGTCATCGTAGCCGTCTGCGTAGTTATCATTTGCGTAGCGCTTGGAGTGGCAGTAGCAAAAATGGTTTCCGTAATAGTTGCTGTCTGAGTAACTGTCCCAGCACACACGCAGGTTGGAGTTTGTGTTGCAGTTTGCGTTGCAGTTTTGGTAGCAGTTTGTGTCATAGTTTGTGTCGCAGTTTTGGTAATTGTTTTTGTGGGAGTTATCGTATTTGTGGCCGATAAATTTGTAGGCGTGCAAGTAGCCGTTTCTACTACCACACATTGCAGTGACAACATAGAAAACATAGCAACACATAATCCAGCGTGAGTGGAAGTGGGTTCATTTGATGCGTAATCCTGTACATCATCGTGATATATTCCCCCTGTGGAAACCGTCGCCTGAAAAGCCGCATATTCATCAGGCTGATCCAAAGTAATTCCCTGAGTGTCCCAATCACTTTTTATATCTGGTCCCTCTATCGGCATACCTGGAATATCAATGTTTAACCCAACGGTAATATTATGTTGAGGATCAAGTGGATACACAGTTCCCATTCCGACAATAAAACACACGCCCCATGGATTTTTCCCCAGCAAATAATCTCTATTATAAGTGACCATATTATCGTATGTGGTATCGCTAAATAATTTTTTATACAATTGCCCTTTTACTATTCCACCAGTTAAGGTTTCCATTGAACCCCAATCATAGGCAGTACACATTCCGTAAGGATTTCCATTTGAAGTAGTCAGGTTGCTGGATAAGTCGCTCTGCATATAACCCTTAAGATTATTCTGCGTGGTGGCATCTACAAGTGGATATAATGAATAGTGAGCGAGAAAATTACAAGAGTCCCAGTTTAGACTTCCCCCAGCAGACCCAGCTGAGGCCGCGTAAGATTTAGCATCAGTCAGATAGGAAGTAGTACCTGTCGCTTTATACATTTCTGTAGCTGCCCATTCCATATCATCGTTATAATCGCTTTCCGTGTAAAAACTTGCCGGAGTGGCGTTCTGAATTTTTGCCACGGATTTTCCCAAAGCATATATCCTCGTGGCGTAAGACAAGCAGGTATTCGCATAAGTCGTGTCGCCCCTGGCATTCCAAATCTGATATGCCAGAGCAAGACAGGTAGCCGCCTTGCCGCAGGTATTCGAGCCATTGCCGTAATACACAGGCCTGTATGGTTTTGTCGCATAGTTGGCATTATCATTTTGTGGCAAGGTGCCAAGTCCCAAATTATGGTCTTGCGAACCTCCCACCTGATAAAAAAGAGTGTTAGCATCCGGATTCATTTTCATAATCCAATCCAGCGCATACTTGGCTTCATCCAGCACATCAGGAAGCCCGTTTGCTCCGGCAGTGCCGTTGGCGTTTAGATTATCCTGAAAAGCGCTGGGATTCTGCTGATAAGAAAAAAGTAAAGTCTCACATGACCACCCCACGGTTATCATAAATTTAATAAAATCTCCAGAGTCATGCCAGCCGCCCTCCGCGTCAATAGTAAGTCCAGTATAGGCGCCTCCTCCCGTAACTTTGCCATCCATCATAGTGGTGCCGCCACCCGGTTGCATGTGACAGTGCGCACCAGCATATTTATTATCAGTACCGCACCTCTGCCCAAGATAAAAATTTAATATCAGTTCTTCTGTGCCACTGTAGACACATTGGGATATCCTGAAAGTAAGCGACTCGGTGCCATCAGATAAGCGGATTTTATAGACATCCGAAGCCGCAGGCGCGAAAGCGCTGAAGTTCAGTTTATAGGTATTAGTGAATGGCGAATAGACGCCACTGCTTGTAGGAAATGCCGTAGGCCCCCAGACCACTGTATTATCTGAATTTTTAATAATAGAAAAAGTGAGGGCACTTAAATTATCATTGGAAAAGGCCACTGCTACTTTTGCATCTCCGGGTAAATAGCCTACTTGGTTGACGCGAATATATCGCGCAGCAGAGAAAGCAGTACCGGAAAAAACTAATAAAAATAATAAAAGCATTCCGCTTTTCTTCATTATAAAAAGTTCCCCTTTAAGGTCTGTTATAACTTTACTTCTTTTGACAATTCCAGTAGTTTTAAGTTTTGTTTTAATTTTCTTTATATAAATATAGTTTGCTTTTACTGCATTTCCGAAAACGCTGCCACACTTACAGCAGCTTGCCATATAGTCATTTCGTTTGTGACATAATCGCTTCTATCATCGTGATACACACATTTTGCAGAATTAAAATCAGCATATCTATCATTGCCTGACAGCGTTATATTCATGTCATTAAAGGTCTGTTCGCTGGCTGGGCCTTCTATCGGCATACCTATTATTTCTTTGCCTGAAAATTCAGCTATCTGCCCATGCGGATATTTCGGATAGTTTTCGCCAATGCCTACAATAAAACAAACCCCCCACTGATTTTTACCCATAAGATAATCATATGCCCCAGTATATATATCCTTGAAGCTATCATCTCCAGTAAGTTTTTCATAAAGTTTTCCTCGTAAAATCGCACCCGTTAATCCCGCCATAGAGCCCCACACATATTCGGCACACATTCCAAACGCATCCAGTTTTGCTCTTTTTTCATCCACGAGAATATCCTGTTTCATATACTCAAGCAGTTCTGATTTATTTATTGCGTTGGGATAAAGCTCATAATGCGCTATAAAGTTAAAAGTCCCCCAGTCAAACCAACCATAACCACTCCCAGTTTTTAGCGCAAAGTCTTCGGCCTGTTTTAAATATTCTTTTTTTCCAGTGGCTTTGAATAATTCCGCCGCCGCCAATTCCATATCATCATAAAAAGATTGTTCCCCGTAAAAATCACTTGGCATAGATTTTATCGCCTTCAAATTCGCAAGCCCAAGCCTGTACAGGTCTTCAGCATGCTTTAAACATTGTTGCCCGTATTTTACATCTGCCAAATCATACGCCCATATCTTATAGGCAAGCGCAAAAGCCGCAGCAGCTTTCCCGCAAGTATTCCCGCCCGCACCAAAATAAACCGGTCTGTAAGGCGCCGTGTCGTAAGGCGTAGTATCTTTCGAAGGCAATCTCCAGCCAAACTCGTGATCGTTATTGTCGCCTACCTGATAATAAAATTCCTCTGGGGCGGGATGCATTTTCATAATCCAGTCCAGCCCTATTTTCGCTTCATCCAACACATCTGGAATTTTATTACTTCCAGGGGCTCCGGTTGCGAGATATTCATCCACAAATTTTTTCGGATTTTCCTTGTAGGCAAATAACAACATATAGGTGGAACCTGCTTCTCCTATCATAAACTTTATATAGTCCCCCGCATCATGCCACCCTCCGGAGGCATCCATTATTTTTCCATTGTTTGGGCCGCCTTTTATCTTTCCGTCAAGCCGAGAAGTACCTTTAAACAAATGGCAAGGCGCTTGTAAAAAAAGATTATCGCCACATCTTTGCGCTCTGAAAAAATTTAATACTTTTTCAGAAATCCCTTTTCCTGCCTCTTTAGATATTACAAAAGCATATGAAAAAGTTTTATCTGGAGCTTTTATCACATATTTTCCTTCATTTCGTAATCCGCTAAAATCCAGTGTGTAGTTATAAGCAAAGTTTCCGAACATTCCAAAATTTTCCCCTGGTTTAACAGGTCCAAATTTTCTATCTCCAGTGAGCGCATCGTTAATGTAAAAGTTCGAATCTGCCAGGTCTTCATTGGAGAAGACCACAGCTGTTTTTTTTGTATCTGGCAAAAACCCTGCCTGATTGATTCTCATATAAATAGGGGCGCCACCAAAAACAAACCCTGCCACCCACACAAAACATAATATAAGATAAAGTCTTCTTATCATTTATTGTCCCCCTGTGGGTTTTGGGCTAAACCGCGACCCCAGTTCGGAAATTTTTATAAAAACAAATTTTAATATTCCCGCAGAGCCCAACACCGCTGCCTTTAAAAAATCCCAGAAAACAATTTTATTTGATATCACGGAAAAGATTAAAACTGCAAACACCATATTCATAAGGAGAATAAAAAAAATCGAAAAAACAAAGTTGGAATCAGCCGAAAGATCCGGTTGATGAACTTTCATAGAGTATAAAGTGAGGGCGAAATGAAAAGCCACACAGACTCCAGTAACCAAAGCAAGCCAGTGTTTATATTTCACATCTGCGATTGAGAATATCCAGCAAAAAATCAAAGCATATAGCGGCACAAAATATGGAGAAAGCGAAATTAGAAAATTAGTTTTAGTTATTTTTACCGAGCCGCCCTCTTTGGCAATATGTATATCATTGGACTTGGCACCAAAGACCATTCCGATAAGGGCATGCGTGAGCTCGTGCGCCATGACATGAATCAACACTGGTTTATAAAATAAAAAGTGTACGACAAGGTAAGCAATAAACCCAATGAAGAAAAACAATTCATTTTTAGAACTTATGGAATATTTACCAAAGACATTA
>CAILUR010000017.1 GCA_903837445.1 uncultured bacterium
AGTATATTCTTCATGATGGTCCCCCATATGCCAATGGAAATATTCATATGGGGCATGTGTTGAATAAAGTGCTTAAAGATATTGTAGTCCGTTACAAAGCTTTCAAAGGATATGCCGCACCTTATATTCCTGGTTGGGACTGCCACGGAATGCCTATTGAACATAAAGTTTCTGAAGAACTGGGTGGCAAAAGAAACACTATGTCTAAACTTGAAATAAGAAAACTTTGTAATGACTATGCTATGAAATATGTCAGGCTTCAACGCAACCAGTTTAAGCGACTCGGGATTATGGGCGACTGGGAGAAACCATATCTTACTTTAAATAAAGAGTATGAAGATAAAATGGTGGACATCTTTTGGGAAATGTATAAAAAGGGGCTTGTGTACAAAGGCCTTAAACCCGTTTACTGGTGCTCAAAATGTGAGACCGCATTGGCGGAAGCTGAAGTGGAATATCAAGACGCCTCTGCGCCGACAGTGTTTGTCAGGTTTAAAGTAAGCGACTCAACAAAAGCAAAAAAGAAAATACCTGCGGATGCTTATGTAGTTATTTGGACGACTACGCCGTGGACCCTTCCGGCAAATGTGGCTATCGCAGTCAATCCTGAAATAGATTATGTGCTCGCAGAAATTAATGGGACAAAGTATGTGCTGGCAAAAGAGTTGCTGGCGGCATTTATAGAAAAGGTCGGAGGTAGTGCGACCGTGCTGGAAGAGTTTAAGGGAGTGCAACTCGAACACTTAAAGACGCAGCACCCTTTTATAGCGGAAAGAGTGTCACCTGTGATTCTCGCCGACTATGTCACGCTCGAAGCTGGCACAGGCTGTGTACATATAGCACCAGGCCACGGTTACGAGGATTATATTTATGGACTCAAATACAACCTGCCTATTTTAAATCCAGTGGATAGCAAAGGTAGATTTACCGAAGAGTTTGCTCCGTTAAAAGGAAAGTATGTGTTGGAAGCAAATAAAGATATAGTGGAAATGATGAGGGCCAATGAGTCGCTTTTATATACGGAAACGATATCGCACTCTTACCCGCACTGTTGGAGATGCAAAAGTCCAATTATTTTTAGAGCCACCAGCCAGTGGTTTATTTCTATGGAAAAGGATAATTTTAGAGGGCAGGCGCTGGAAGCAATAAAAAAAGTAAAATGGCTAAATGAGTGGGGAGAGAACAGGATAACTAAAATGGTGGAGAGTAGGCCTGACTGGTGCATTTCGCGGCAACGCGTATGGGGAGTGCCTATTTTTGTTTTTAACTGTACGGCATGCGAAAAAAATATAGTCACAGAAGACACTATAGCAAAGGTGCACGAGATAATCAGAAGAGATGGTTCGGATGGCTGGTATAAGTATTCTGAAAAAGAAATTCTTGGCGAGGACTTTAAGTGTCCACATTGCAAAGCCGGAATTGAGAATATAAAAAAAGAAAATGATATTTTTGATGTGTGGTTTGATTCTGGGTCGAGTTCTTTTTCTGTGCTTGAAAATAATGAAACTGTCGCCTGGCCGGCGGACTTGTATTTAGAAGGTTCTGATCAGTATAGGGGTTGGTTTCAATCATCTCTTTTGACTGCAATAGGGTTTAAAGGAAAGTCACCATATAAAGCAGTTATCAGTACAGGTTGGGTGGTGGACGGACAAGGCAGAGCAATGCATAAATCCCTCGGGAATATTATTGACCCACTTGACCTAATAAAACAAAGTGGAGCTGATGTGCTGAGGTTGTGGGTGGCGTCTGAAGATTTTACCGCGGATCAACCGATATCAAATGAAATTATGGCAAGGGTGACGGATTCGTACAGGCGCATTAGAAATACTTTTCGGTTTATGCTCGGATGTATGGAGGATTTTTCAAAAGAAGATGCAGTGCCTTACGAGAAACTGAACAAGTTGGATAAGTATGCCATAGACAGGCTCGAAACCTTGGCGGGAAATATAGATAAATACTATGAGAGTTTTGAATTTTTTAAAGTGTATAAAGATTATATGCAGTTCTGTTCGACTTTCCTTTCGTCATTTTATTTTGACATAATAAAGGACAGGATATATACCTATAAAAATGATTCGCTAGGACGCAGAGGCGCTCAAACAGTGGTATATAAAATGCTTATGAAAATGGTGAAACTGATTGCCCCAGTGTTGGTTTTTACTGCTGATGAGGCCTGGCAGTTTATTCCCGCAAAATTACGAGATGAAGAATTTGTGCAGTGGACGCTGTGGAATGAAGCCTCTGAAAAAAGACTTGGGGAAAACGAGCTTAAAGAATGGGATATGATAAACGAGATACGAGAAATTGTAATGAAAAAGGCGGAAGAAAAGCGTGCAGAAAAAATTATAAAGCATCCATACGAGTGCGATGTCACGGTAAAATATTCTTCCAAGACCCTTGCTGGGGTGTTGGAAAAATTCAAAGAAGATCTGGCTGAGATATTTATAGTATCACATGTTATACTTGTACCGAAGGACATAAAGGAAGCGGATTGGACTGCTGACCTTGAAATAAGCGTGGATAAAGCCTCTGGAGAAAAATGTGGTCGGTGCTGGAGATATGAAACCAGCGTGGGCAAAAATGTTGATTATGTGGAACTTTGCGAGAGATGTATAGAAAATCTTTAAAGTTTCAAAAAATCTGGAGAAAAAATGGTTGAAAATAAAAAAAAGAAAATACAGAAAAAACTGACTCCAATTCAAAAATATAAGGCTATGTCCGAAGCGGACACCCTGAAAGAATATGTGGAACTGAAAAAAAGGCCTTTCAGAATGATGTGGACAAATTTTATTATGGGACTTTTTAGGGGGATAGGGTTTTTTATAGGTATGACGGTAGTCGGCGCTGTCTTAGTGGCCTTTGTTGCGGCTCTGGTAAAAAATATTTTTGGTGGGCTCCCAGGAGTGGGCGGAGAAATAGCCAAAGCCATTATATATATTAATGATTTAGTGACACAATATACTGCCAGCTCAAAATAGGAGGGGACAATGATAACCGAAAATATGATAAGAAAAAAAGCCATAAATTATATAAGGGCGCTTCTTACGCTTGTGATTCTTTTACTGGCGGTATATAAATACGAGGAAATTTTGGACTCCAAACAGTATGTGTTTTTATACTTGATCGTGGTTTTAGCAACTAATGTGTTTTTGTGGTTTGTGAATGCGAAACATTTTGAAGGAACAAAGTTTCAGTTTTGGATATTCCTGATGGATATTATTCTTATTGTGTGTGCGGCATATATGCTGACTAGTGTTAACTTTTATTTAACCCTTTTTATCTTTTTGACGATTTTTATGGCATCCCTCAGCCAGTCAGTTTCTCTCAGTCTTTTGGTGGCATTTGTGGTAAATGTGGTGTATGTCTATATTTCAGGAAATACTACGGGAGGGTTTGCTATAAACGATGTCAGTGTGCTCTTAAATGTGCCGTTTATTTTTATTGTAGCGCTACATTCCAGCTACTTCGCTGAAAAATCAAATGAAGATGCGCGAGACAGAAAAAATCTTGGGAAAGCCAATGTAGAAATGGGAGTGAAGATAAAAGATACGGACATTGAAATAGGTACGCTTATGAATTTTATTTTTAGAGTATACGATGCTTTTAAAGACGGAGTCTTGGTAACGGATAAAAATGGGTATGTTAAAGTGTTTAACATAGCGGCTGAAAATATTTTTAATACAAGGCGTTCAAATGTTACCAATATGCATATCGGGGATATTGAAACGCTCGGAGCTGTCAAAGATACGATTACCAAGCTCATCACAAGAAAAGAAGTAACAGTGGACAAAGAAATCATAATTGATTCAGGGAAGCTTAAAAAGATCAGCGTCAGCACCGTTTTCATAAAAAACAAATCAGGGGACTCTCTTGGAGTGTTGTGTACTATGAGAAGACTCACTGGGGAACTTGAAAAACCGCAGGAGTTTAAATGAAAAAAATGATATGGACAGCTGGGGCTGTAGTTATTTTGTACCAGTTGGTAAAAGCATTTGTTAAAAGCACTATGAAACTGTTTGAAACGATACCTGTCATAAAGGGGCTGTTTAATATCACCTTTATAGAAAATCGCGGAATTGCTTTTGGTATTTTTGGACAGGGAAATGAGTTTGTGAAACGCTGGTTGTTGCTTTTAGTGGTTGCGGCGGCTATGTTGGTGATAATTGTATACTGGTTTTTAAATTATACAGATGCGCTTATTTATAATATTTCATGTGGGCTGATTTTGGGAGGCGCATTTGGAAATTTTATTGACAGATTGCTTATGGGTTATGTGGTGGATTTTATTGAAGTGGGATATGGTAAATGGTCCTTTCCTGTGTTTAACCTGGCGGACTCGGCTGTTACCTGTGGGGTAATTCTGTTTGCTTGGTTTACATTATTTCATAAGGAAGTGCCTTTGAATGCATCCCATACTTCTTGATCTGGGATTTTATCAGATAAGGACTTATGGGTTTTTTACAGCAATAGCTTTTCTTATCGGGTTGTATCTGGCAGCTTTGCTGGCTAAAAAATATAAAATTCACGAAGATGTCATTTTTGACCTTGGAATAATTACAATAATTTTTACCATAATCGGGGCGAGAACTTTATATGTCCTTGTAAATATAAAAGACTTCGTCGCGGACCCAATAGGCATTTTTAAAGTATGGGAAGGCGGACTTGTATTTTTTGGAGGGCTTATAGGCGCGGTCACCGCTGACCTCATATGGATGAAAAGGAAAAAACTCCCTGTCTTTAAAATAACAGATATCTGCGCCCCTTTTATTGCCCTGGGACATGCAATAGGTAGGCTCGGGTGTTATTTTAACGGCTGCTGTTACGGGAGTGAAAACCATAAATACGGAGTGGTGTTTCCAGCTGTGGGGGACAATCTTCCACATTTGCCGGTACAAATATATGAATCAGGGTTAAACTTCTTGAATGCGATATTTTTACTCTTGTTTTTAAAGTATTTCAAAAAAAATGATGGCGAAGTTTTTGCCTTGTATTTTTTTATTTATGGAATAATAAGATTTTTTATGGAAATGTTGCGTGGAGATGCAACCCGGGGGTTTGTCTTTGGAATGTCCACCTCTTCTTTTATCAGTGTGTTTATTATCACAATAGGCGCAGTGGGCTTTGTTCGGGCGCGTTTTTTTACAACCGCACATCAAAATAAAAAATAATAAAATGGAAAAAATCATAAAAATAAAAGCTGAAGGACTCACGGAGAAACTGCGGGTGGATGTATTTATTACAAAACATTCGGAGTTGTCGCGAGCGCAGGTACAGCGGTTTATTGAATATGGAAAGGTTTCGATAAACGGGCAACGCGTGTATTCTCCAGCGGCAAAAGTAGCTAATGGAACTTTGGTGGAATTTATAGAAGCCCTGCCTGTCGAATATACTCTAAAACATCAGGATATACCCCTTACTATATTGCACGAAGACCCCAATTTTGTAATTGTAAATAAACAACCTGGGCTTGTCTGCCATCCAGCGCCAGGGCATTATGATGGGACTTTAGTCAATGCTTTGCTTGGAAAATATTTGAAAGAAGAAGATTTTCAAGGTGGGGGCGTTAGACTTGGGATAGTGCATAGACTGGATATGGATACTTCTGGAGTTATGGTAGTGGCAAGAAATATGAAAACCCACCAGTATATGACCGAACAATTTAGCTCGCGCCTGGTACAAAAAAAGTATCTGTGCATAGTGCATGGGGGGCTGGAGGAAAACGGGTATATAGGTACATATATAGCGCGTGACTTGCATGACCGTAAAAAATATACGGCACGCACTATGTCTGGAAAAGAAGCGCAGACAGAGTTTGAACCAGTGGAAAAGTTTTTAAATGCCACGCTGTTAGGAGTAAAAATCTTCACTGGCAGAACGCATCAGATAAGAGTGCATATGAATTATATAAAACATCCTGTAGTGGGAGACACCACCTATGGCGACAAAAATCGAGACTTGCAACTTTTAGAGTCGCTTAACTATAGTAAAGAAGGGTATGCACAAGTTATTCCGAGGCAAATGCTTCACGCACATACTTTGGAATTTGTGCATCCCATTACTGCTAAACGGGTATTTTTCAAAGCGGAACCGCCTGCTGACTTTAACAGATTACTAAAACTGTTGAGAAAAAAATAATAGTGAGTAAAACTAATAAAGTTTTAAACTTGAGTATTTATTTTGTAGTTTTATTTATGCCTGTAATTTTCTTTCAAAAGTGTGAGGATGCTTACTACCTGCCGAAACTCCTTGCGCTTTCGTTTGCCGTGCTGAATGCCGGTTTTGTGCTTGTCAATATAAATAAAATAAAACTTGATAGGACTGATATTGTTTTATTTTTATTTATGGCAATTTATCTTACTGGCTGTTTTAGAAGCTTAAATAAAACCGAGGCTTTTATTTCGTTTATAGAATGGCCCTTATGTGCAGGGGCATATATTTATGTCAAAAACTTTTTTTCTCAAAAAGAGTTGGAAAAAACCTTGCTACTCGCCTGTGTTTCTTCGTTTGTGGTTTCGGGGTATGCTTTGCTACAGGTGTTTAAAATTGATTTGCCTGGCTGGTTGACAGATTTTAATGGGAGGGCATTTTCTTCTTTTGGTAATCCTGATTTTTTTGGAGCTTTCGCGTTGTTGGGAATAGCGTTTGCTTTTTTTCTGGGAAGTGTCACACGGTATAAAAAAATTGCGGTCGTGTCCGGAAGTACGACTGCTTTTGCTTTGATCTTAAGTCAGACCAGAAGTGCTTTTGCAGGGGGGATTATTTTTTTGGTTATTATGGCGGTCTTTTTAAGAAAAAAAGTAGTAAAAAATTATAAGCTCATTGTGATACTTTTAGTAGTCTTGGTGGGGCTCACGGTCATTAGTGGCAAAATAGGAAACATAACAGCACGCTTAAGACAGGCCGGAGAAATTGGAAATACTGAATTGAGTGGCAGAGTGCAAATGTGGAAAGCAGGACTGGCCGCCATTAAAGCCAATCCTTTTACTGGGATAGGGCTTAATAATATAAAACCTTTTTACGCTGTCTATGGTGGTGGTACAGGGGAAAAATATTTTGAAACAGACCGCTTGCATAATGATTACATAAATGTGGCTGTGGAAAGCGGGATTTTTGCTGGGCTGTTATTTGTCTTGTTTTTGGGAGGGCTTATGTATGAGTTATTTAGGCATAAGACCATACAGAGTAAAATAGTGTTTTCGGTGTTTGCGGGAATAATAGTGTTGGCGTTTTTTAATTTCCCTTTTTATATTCCAGCAGTTAAGTTTTATTTTTTCATTATGGCAGGGCTTGCTTTACGAAACTCAGAGGGCATTGTGTTCGAACCACCTTTTAAAACTGCGCTTCTTTTTGTATTTTTTTTGCTGTTTGGGTTTCTGGCAATAAACACTATGGGAAGTGCGTATCTGAACGCTGGGATAAACGCCTCTTTATCTGGAAATCAAAAAGTTGCCAAAACCCTCCTTTTGAAAACAAACAATTATTTTGGAGAGAAAAAATATTACTATTTAGCCGAGACTGCAAATGCTTTAGGTGAAGGAAAAACTGCTGGGACTTACATAGACAAATTCCTGCAGGCACAGCCTTTTGCTAAAGCCGCTTTAGCACGGGCGGCATTTTATAGAGCACAGGCAAGGGACTGGGATAAAGCCCTAAACGAACTTAATAAGTTTTTGGCTTACTATCCTGATGATACGGACACCCTGAACAACAAAGGGTTGTTGTTATATTATAAAAAAGAACTCGCCCAAGCGGTCTCCATATATATAAAGGTCTTGTCACTGGAGCCGGGGAACCTTACGGCGCACGAAAATCTATGTGCCATATATAAGAATAACAAGATGCATAAAGAGTTAAGTGTAGAAATGGAAAGGTTTGCGCGGAACAAGAAAAGCGGGACAAAGTTTTAGAATATTTATTTTTGAATTAGTTTGCCTGTAAAAAACGCCTGTGTTATACTCAATTTAATTATGCTGTGGTTTTAAGGCATAAAATAATAAGTTAAAGTAAGGAGTTCATATATGAAAATCGGAATTGCTGGGGCAGGAATCGCTGGGCTTACAGCGGCTTATAGGCTTTCGCAGGCGGGACACGAAGTCACTCTTTTTGAAAAGGAAAATACTTTGGGAGGCCTCGCAAGTTCTATTGATTTTGCTGGGACTAAGATAGACAGAATTTACAGGCATATTTTTAAAAGCGATTTGCATATTGTAAATCTGATTGACGAACTTGGGCTTTCGGAAAAAATGCTTTGGCTGGAGTCAAAAATGGGTTGGTTCAGGGATGGGAAACTTTATCCCTTTACCACGCCACTGGATATCCTTTCCTTTAAACCGCTACCTTTTATAGATCGTGTGAAAGTGGGGCTTATGGCTGTCTATCTGACAAAAGTAAATAACTGGAAAAAATATGAAGAGATAACAGCAAAAACCTGGGTAGAAAAATATGTGGGAAAGAAAGTGTATGAAGTGATTTGGGGCGCTTTGCTGGAGCAAAAATTTGGCGAACGCGCTAAAGAGGTGGCTATGACTTGGCTTTACGGCAGGATACATTCCCGCATAGCTGGCAGAGAAAAAGGTGGCGCAAAAGAAGTGCTGGGATATATGGATGGAAGTTATCAATTGCTCATAGATAAAATGGAAACGGAAATAGTAAAAAATAAAGGCACAATAAAAAGAGGCGTGGCTGTAAATAAAGTGATAGTGGAAAATTCGAAAGCGACTGGTTTTTCCACGCACGAGGGAGAATTTAAATTTGACAAAGTGATAGTGACTGCCGCCCCAGCCATATTACGCAAACTGGTGGAGTTTCCAAAAGCATACGATGCGCGGTTTGATAAGCTAAATTACTATGGGGCAGTGGTAATGTTGGTCAGAATGAAAAAACAGCTGACTCCTTACTATTGGATAAATATGGGAGTAAAGGACTCACCCTTCGTCGCTATGATAGAACATACCAACTTCATAGATAAAAAATATTATGGCGGAGACAGGGTGTTGTATTTGGGAAAATACTTGTCCACGGAAGATGCTTTGTATAAAATGCCAAATGACGAACTGAAAAAAATATTTTTTGACTATCTAAAAAAAGTAGCTCCGGCCTTTGATGAAAAAGAAGTACTTGAAATGCATATTTACAGGGAACCTTTTTCCCAACCGATAGTACCCCTGCACTTTTCGGAAATTAAGCTTGATTACCAAACTCCGATAGAAAATCTATATTCAGCAAATATGAGTCAGATTTATCCAGAGGACAGAGGTATGAGCTATAGCGTTATGTTAGGAAATGAAGTAGCGAAAAAGATAAATACGAGTTTTTAGTTTCTGACGGGTGCTGGCACTTAATAAGCGATGAAGTTTTTAAACAAAAGAATAAGAAATTTGTAATATAATTTCAATTTATGGAGGTTAAGATATATGAAAATTTCAGCATTTTTTCCAGCGTACAACGAGGCGTTAAATGTAGGAGAACTGACAAAAAAGACTTCGAAAGTTTTAGCGGGCATTTGTGAAGATTACGAAGTGATTGTGGTAAATGATGGTTCAAAGGACAACACGATAGAAGTGGTGTCTGCCATAGCAAAAGAGGATTCCCATGTAAAACTTATCACACACGAAGTCAACAAGGGCTACGGCGGAGCTGTGAAAACAGGGCTCTACAGCGCAAAATTTGAATGGGTGTTTTTTACTGATGGGGATGGGCAGTTTGATGTCGGTGAGATTCCTGTCTTAGTGGAACTTTCCAAAACTTGCGATGTGGCTATCGGTTTTAGAATAAAAAGAGCGGACTCTTTTGTCAGAAAATTAAATGCTTTTTTGTGGGGCACACTTGTTAAAACGCTCTTTAAGTTCCGCGTAAAAGATATAGATTGTGCTTTTAAATTGATAAAAAAAGAAGTCATAGATAAGGCAAAAGTAGAAGCTGAAGGCGCTATGATAAGCACAGAATTGCTTGCAAAAGCTGTGAAAATGGGATATGTAATAAAGGAAGTAGGCGTGCATCATTATCCAAGAAGAGCAGGCACACAGACAGGCGCAAATATAAAAGTTATTTTCAGAGCCTTTGTAGAACTTTTTAAATTAGCGGACAAGATAAATAAATCTAAGTAAAGAGCATAAAATTAAAAATAGGTTTATGTGGGAATGAACAGTTTCGTGAGTTTGTTCTTGTGAGGATTTGGAAATTAGGAAGTTTTATTTATTAAAGGAGCTAAATTGAAATTAAATAAGCTACTTACAGTTCTCTTCATAGTGGGGCTTTTTGCTTCGTTTCTTTTTGCCGCTGGAACTACTTCCGGGGATGTGCTAAAAGCGCCTATGGGTGGCCGAGCACTTGGCTTGGGTGGGGCTTATACTGCCGCAGGGAACGATGTAGAGGCGATAAACTATAATCCTGCTGGCATTTCGCTCATCAGCCGCAAAGAAATTCAATATATGCATTGGTTTGGATATGCTGAACTTATGGTAGAACATATTGCCTATGCCCAGCCTTTGGAAACTGGGTTTATTGAAGGGAATGTTGGGGCATCGGTAGTATATAGACATATGGCTGCCATAAATAATGAAGATGCGCAAGATGCTGCGGTAAATTACTATGATGCTGTACTTACTGGAGTTTACGCTGGAAAGTTCTCAGGTTTTTTTCAGGGGGAGTTCTACAAAAACCTGAATTATGCTGCCGCGTTTAAAGTAATACTTGAAAGCATTGGAAAATTTCAGGGCTCCACTTTTGCTTTTGATGCAGGGGTATTATATTACGATCCTGTATCCAGAGTGCGACTGGGAGCAGCGGCGCAAAATATAGGCCCACCGATAAAAATAATAGCAGAACAGGATCCCCTGCCACTTACTTTCAGGGCAGGCGTGGCATATGATTTTAATTTGGATAAGTCAAATGTCCTTTTACTTAGTGCGGACTATATGCATGATATATATAGTATGGGCAGGATAGCGATTGGCGCAGAAAATATAATAATAAAAACATTTTCAGCACGCGTGGGCTATGAACAACCACTTGATTTTAAATCCACTCCGCGCTTGTCGGCTGGCATTGGCTTAGCGGTGACGCAGTTTGAATTCACGCTGGAAATAAATTACGCATATCTTTCATACTTGTGGAATTCACTGACCGCGGCGGATAGCACTCATGTGCTGTCATTGAAAATAAAAATATAATAGATATGTTTTATTGACTTTGAAAAAAAGATTAGGTATTATTAAGTATAGGTAAGAGTAATTATTTTAGGAGGCAAAAATGAAAAAATTTTACATGTTTTTTGTAGTGATGTTTTTTGCGGTAGGTGCTTTTGCTAATACTTTATCGAAAATAGCATCGTTTGAAGTGGGAAACTTTCCGCGAGGCATAGCCATAGCGGATTTTAATGGGGACGGAAGAAACGAAGTCGCAGTGGTAAACTTTGGAGCAGGGACCTTAATAGGGCAGAACACAACAGTGCAACCAGAGTCCTCTATATCTATATATAAAGAAGATGGGACAAAAGTAGCTCTAACTGCGGGGAAAGCACCCCGAGGCGCGGCCGCAGGGGATTTTAATGATGATGGCAAATCCGATTTGGTTGTTTCAAACTATGATGATGGCAATATAATGACCTTTGTGCAGGAAAATGGAAACTTAGTAATGACCGATACTTTGAGCGTAGGAAATCATCCTGTAGGAGTCACTACAGGAGACTTTGATAAAAACGGAAGAACGGATATCGCAGTGGCGGTGTATTCTGATAATAAAGTGGTGATATTTCTTAATCAGTTAAAAGGTGGCTGGGAAAAAGTGGACTTCCCTGTAGAAGGTAGTCCAACAGATGTGGTCTTTGGAACTATAAATGATATTCCTGTTTTGGTGAGTGCAAATTATACCGCAGGGACAGTAAGTGTAATGAAAATGGAAGCGGGCTTGGTAAAAAAAGTGCAGGAAATAGCTTCGGGCGGAGGCGTTTGTAAAGTGGAAGTCGCAGATGTCACTGGCGATGGGATAAATGATATTATAGCGGCAAACTTTTTTGATAATTCCATAGCCGTTATAAAAGGGCTTACGAATGGAACTTTTGAGGATAAAGCGGAAATTATAAAACTCGCAGGAGAAAGACCAAATGGCTTAGCAGTCGGAGATATTAATGGAGACACGCTGCTGGATGTGGTGACTGCCAATCGTGATAGCGATAGTATAGATGTCCTCGTACAAAAAAGTGGAAAATTAGAACTGGTAAAAACATTTGTTGCGACAAAAGATGATACTAAAACATATGGACCAGTGGAAGTGGTCTGCGGAGATGTAAATAATGATGGCATGACTGATATTGCATTCACGCATATGCGCACAAATACTTTTAAAGTAATTTATCAGGAACTCCCAGCTTCTCCTGAAATCTCTTCAACTACACATCCAGATCAAAATTCCTGGTATGCGGATTGGGCGCCAGTGCTTAATATGACAGCAACGGATGACCTGACAGGGGTGGAAAGTTTTGCTTATACGCTCGCTAAAAATGAAAGCGATTTTTCTAAGGCTTCGGCAAAAGTGACTACGGAAAGTAGCGTAAAATTCACAGGGCTTGAGACAGGGACCTGGTATTTCAGTGCCGTGGCAAAAGATATAGCCGGACATACCAGTTTAAAACCAACTATCTTTAAAATAAATATTACGACTGATATGAACGAAAAAAATGTTTATAATTATCCTAATCCTGTGACAGGCGCAGAGACTACTATTCGCTTTCCCTCGACAGGAAATGAAGATGTGCGCATAGAGATAAAGGACTCGGTAAGTAATAAACTTGTCTGGAAAAAAGTGATAAGCAAAGAGAATCTTGTAAAAGGTGTCAATACGGTAAAGTGGGAATTGAAAAATGATTTGGGAGCGAATATATCAAACGGGACATATATCTGTACTGTGATCTCAGGTAAAAAAGCGATAAGCAAGCCCATATCGATTATAAGATAAAAAATCTTTTCAAGAAATAAAAAAAAGGCGGGCTTAAGGCCCGCCTTTTTATTTGTAATGTGAAATGGAGGCTCAGGTTGAGTAGTAAAGGGTTTAAAAGTTTATTCTTTCAAGCTGTTTTGCTCATATGGGCTTTTAATATCTTTGCCGTTGTGGGCACAGGGGGAAGCGCTGTCCCTTTTTTGAGTGCTGGAGTGGGGGCACGGGCACTCTCTTTATCAGGGGCATTCACGGCTTATTCCGATGATCCCACCTGCGCATACTGGAATCCGGCGGGACTGGCATTTATTTCGCGGCCTTCTTTTTCAAGTATGTTTTCATGGATGAGTTCAGAACGCAAATATAATTTTTTTGGCATTGCTTATCCTACGCAGGTAGGCGCTTTCGCCTTAAGTTTTATAAACTTTTCCATTGACTCAATAGAGGGTAGGACAAGCGATACTGAAAGTTTTTATACTTTTTCTGACAATGAAAACGCTTATATATTAAGCTACGGAAAAGATATTACAAAGAATTTTTCAGTAGGCGCGGCAGCCAAAATCATTCAAATAGGGCTTGAAAAGTATGATGCCTATGGAGTGTCTTTTGATATGGGGTTTATTGTCAAACCCACGGATTTTTTAAGTTTTGGAGGAATGTTCCGAGACCTTGGCGGCAGGGTTTCTTGGAGCACTGGCTATGTGGACACTATTCCTTTTGATATGAGGTTTGGATTTTTATTGGATGTGCTGGATAAAAATTTGAGAATATCGGTAGAAGGCGATCAAAATGAATTTGAGGGGATGACTTTTAAAACTGGCGTGGAAGGTGCTATTTTTAAACTGTTTCTTGTTAGGGGCGGAGTGTCGTATGGCGCACGGAGTTATGAATTTAATTACACTTTGGGTGTCGGCATAAAATATACTTTATCTACTTTTGCTTTTGCCCTTGATTATGCCTTTATCAGGGAATTATATTTATATGATACTGGTTTGCAGGGAAATCACAGGTTGTCCCTAAATGTGTTTTTTTAAAAACCGAGGTAAATGAAAAGTGCCTATAAAGGAAGTAGGTAAAGTTATAGAAAAGAGGGTTAAAAACATTTTTTCTAAAATGATTGGGGTTGTGCTCGGGCAGGGGGCACCTGTCCAAAGTATGGATATTAAAAAGTTTAAAACTGTTATAGTTTTCAGACCGGATAGACTTGGAGATTTTATTTTATCAGTGCCTGCCATTAAAACCATAGAAGCTTCCTTGAGTCCTGGCGCGCGACTTGTGATAGTGACAGGCAATCGCGGTGGGGAAGGGAAAAAAATAGCCCGTTTGTTTTTTGAAAAAACGGAAATAATTTCGGTGGATAAAAATTTATTTTCTTTTTTAGCGGTGATGGGGTATCTTTTGATAAATCATTTTGATGCGGCAATTGACCTGCATTCATACCCTTTTTCTATGACTTCGGGAATGTTTACAATAGCTTCACGCGCAAAAGTCAGGGTAGGGTTTGTTCAAACAGGCGAGAAAAACGAAGCTTTAGCCGAGAAAATATATAATCAAGGTGTGGTTTTGACGGATAACAATGTAAACGAAAAGGAAAAGAATATGTTGCTGGCACTCGCGCTGGGCGCGGTGAGAAATGAAGCAAAAGAAAATGAAGCGTTAACCCCACATTTGTCAGAAGTGGTCAAGGCAAAGGCAAAGACTTTTTATGCCACTTGTGGAATAACAGAAAAAGACTTTGTGGTGGGAATCCATCCTACCCTTAAGAAAAAAGACAATCGGTGGGAGCAGGAAAAATATAAGGCTCTTATAATAGAACTTAAAAAAAATAAAAATGCAGTAATAGTAGTGGTCTATGGAAAAGGGGAAGACGCAGAACTGGAAAGTTTCAAAAAAATAACCGCAGATATGGATGGAGTATTTATAATACCGGAAAACGACATTATGTCCACTCTCGCATATGCGGTGCGGTTCAATGTGTTTGTATGTAATGATAGCGGACTTATGCACACAATAGCTTTAGTGGCGCCTACCATTGCGATTTTTGGGCCGACGAGTCCTGAGAGGTGGAAACCAGCTGGAAAACTGCTGGCGGCGATAAGAGCACAGGACCATAACCCAGCTTCGGTGACAGTTAAGGACATATTGAAATTCATATAATTATGATATATAATTTTTGTAGATAAGATTTGTTTAAAGGAGGGCTTGCGTGAAAAAAATTATGGGTATGGTACTTGTTTTTGTTCTGGGAGTCACAGCTCTTTTCGCGGCAACGGATGCAGATTACAGGGCGGCAAAAAAAATAGCTCAAGAAGCAGAAGCGGCTGGGGACACAGGCACTGCGATTACTAATTATGTGAAAGCGGCAATGGCGGCAGGGGATTTTAAAAATAAAAAAGGCGAAGCTTGGCAGTATAACTCGGCGGCGTTTACACTCATTAAAGCTTTTAAAAAAGCTACTGCCTTTGAAGCCAAAGATGGACAACTTGCCGAAATGACGGCAGGCAAGAAAAAATGGGCGGTACAAATAGAACTCGCGACAATCTCGAAAGAGTTCCTCGGGCTTTTGGAAGAGGCGGCAGGGTATCTTCAAAAGGCGGAAGCTGTCGGCTTGGAAGAAGCAGCAGGAAAAATAAATAGCAATAAAGCGTATATTGAACAGATAAAAAAGTTTATCAAAGACACTCTTGAAACAAAAAAAGAAGAAGTAAAAGAAACAATAAAAACGGAAGCAGTGCCAGCGGCAACAAAGGCAAAATAAAATTACACCAGGCGAAAAAATAGCAGGGGCGACCATAAAGGTCGCCCCTGTTTGTTTTAATATAGAGGCATAAAGACCTTGCTTAAAAATTGCCTTTGATATTTGCTGAAGTATGTTATACTATTTTTAATAATTATTTTTATGGGAGTAAAAGTGTCGATAATGTCTATAGTTATATCTATTACAGTGCTCGTTTTTGCTGTTATTTTTCACGAGGTTTCACACGGGTTTGTGGCATATAAACTCGGTGACCCTACGGCAAAAATGTCAGGGCGGCTTACTTTAAATCCTTTGCCGCATATAGATCCCTTTTGGACTATTATTATGCCGGTCTTGTTTTTTATGAGCGGACTGCCAATTATAGGCGGCGCTAAACCAGTGCCTGTGGATTCCCGATATTTTAAAAATCCTAAAAAAGATATGATGTTGGTAGGGTTGGCAGGACCAGTTTCAAATATTCTTCTTGCCGCTATAGGTTTGCTGTTGTGGAAACTTACCACACTATTTCCAGCAATGCAGTCCCCTGGGCTCGCAGCTATTATAGTGGCAAATACTCAGATAAACCTTATGCTCGCGGCTTTTAACTTAATTCCAATACCACCGCTGGATGGATCGCGCATAGTGTCTGGGCTTTTACCTACAAAGTGGGCTTATGGATATGAAAAAATAGAGCCATATGGTTTTATAATAATAATGGTACTGTTGTATGCGGGAATGATAAGGTTTATTTATTATCCAATTCAATTGTTCTTAACTTTTATTTTAAAATTTTTAAGGTAACCTGTAGGTGAAATAAGATTTAGAAATTGTGGGAGTTCGCCTGTGAAGGCGGTTACCCCACTGGAGGAAAAATGCAAAAAGTTTTAAGCGGAATGCGCCCTACTGGAAAACTTCACCTCGGGCACTTAGAGGGAGTTTTAAAAAGCTATATAGAAATGCAAGAACAATATCAGTGTTTTTTTATGGTGGCTGACTGGCATGCTATGACTACCACTTATGAAAATCCTGAAGACATACACGGAAATACTATTGAACTTTTTAAGGACTGGTTGAGCGTGGGCATTGATCCGGAAAAGGCGACCCTTTTTGTCCAGTCGGCAGTGAAAGCACACGCTGAGTTGTTTTTGCTTTTTAGTTTTATCACTCCGGTGCCGTGGCTTGAACGCAATCCAACTTACAAGGAACAAAAACAGGAATTAAAAGACAAGGACCTTTCCACTTTTGGATTTTTGGGGTATCCTGTGTTACAGGCGGCAGACATTCTTATTTACAATGCTGAAAAAGTGCCTATTGGCGAGGACCAGCGGCCACATTTGGAATTGACTCGTGAAATAGCGCGCCGGTTTAATTTTCTATATAAAACAGATTTTTTTAAAGAACCCAAAGAAATTTTGACAAAGTTTCCAAAGCTACCGGGGTTGGATAATAGAAAAATGAGTAAGAGCTATAACAATGCTATTTACTTAACGGATGATGCTAAGACAGTAAATGACAAGACTATGACTATGTATACGGACCCGTTGAAAATAAAAAAAGACGACAGTGGGCATCCAGAAGGGTGTGCGGTTTATGCTTTTCATAAAGTATATAGCGGTGCTGAAGAACAAGAAATTATGGCGCGGTGTTGCAAAGGCGAAATGGGTTGTGTAGAATGTAAAAAAAATCTTATTGTAAAAATAAATGCGCGCTTAGAACCCATTAGACAAAAACGCGCGGAGATAGATAAAAATCCAGCAGTGATAGAAACTTTAATAAAACGCGGAAACGAAAAAGCGCTCGTGGAGGCTTCAAAAATTATGAGTGAAGTTAGAAAAATTATGAGGCTGGACTAATGGCTGAAACAGATTATCAGTTAAAACTGGCGGTATTTGAGGGGCCTTTTGACCTGCTTTTATACCTCATAAAGAAAAACCAAATAGATATTTATGATATTCCGATTGCCAAGATAACTGCGGAATACCTTGAGTATATTGATATGATGCGTAATATGAATTTGGATATTGCCAGTGAGTTTATAGTCATTGCCGCTACCCTTATTTATATAAAGGCGAAAATGCTACTGCCTCGGGATGAGATCCTTGAAACAGATGAGGACCCAAGGACAGAACTTGTACAACACCTGATAGAATATTCTATGTTCAAGGAAATATCGGATAGAATGAAAATATACGAGGACCGCAAACGCGAACTCTTCGAAAGATTGTATCCGATAAACATAAGCCCAGAGGATAAGGAAGTCACGCTGGATACCTATGCTTTAGTGAAAGCTATGGACGAAGTGCTGGGCAGGGTAAAAGAGCGCAAGACCGTTTTTATGCCTGGCGAAAATATAAAAGTAAAAGACAGAATATATGAGATAATAGGAAAACTACGCGCGACAGATAAGATAAGTTTTTTTGAAATGTGTGATGATGAAAAATCAAAGTTGTATGTCGTGGCCCTCTTTTTGGCTATGCTTGAACTTTTGCGTCTAAATGTGATAAATGTGTATCAGGATAAGTTGTTCGGAGATTTAAGACTTTACCTTGTCAATGATAACTTTGACATGGAAATTTTCAAAAACCTACAGGACTAAAAAAATGGCAAAAAAAGACCTCGAAAAAGTATTAGAAGCGCTTTTGTTCGCCTCGGACAAACCACTGCCGGCGGTGGCTTTGGCAGGCATAGTAGAAGTGCCAGTGAAGGAAGTGGAAGCGGCGATAGATGCAATGAATATAAAATTCAGGGAAGCAGATTCGCCTATTCTGATAAAACAGATAGCGGGTGGGTATGAATTTTTAACGCATCCGGATTATGCGCCGTACATTAAGAAACTTTACAAGAACAGGATTTTAACGCGCCTGTCAAAACCAGCTTTGGAAGTGCTGTCTATAATAGCTTATAAACAGCCTATTACAAAGCAAGAAGTGGAACTTATTAGAGGTGTAAACTCGGATGGGGTATATCACACTCTGCTTGAAAGAAAATTGATAAAAATAGCTGGAAGAAAAGATGCTCCAGGTCGGCCTTTGCTCTACGGCACTACAAAAGAATTTTTCCAATACTTGGGAGTGAACGGCATGGATGATCTCCCGAGGATAGAAGAGATAAAAAGTATTCTTGAAAAAGACGAGAGCGTTGAAAATTGGGACGAAAAAGTGCTCGCTGCCAAAAATCAGGGAGCTTTTGATTTCGGGCAAAGCGAAATTATGAAAGCGAAACTTAAAAGCGAAGAGATGCCTGAACAAACTTCAGAGGAAGAAATAAAAACCGAAGAAAAGGGCGAAGAAAAAATAGAATCAGAGGAAAAGAAAGAAGAAGATGAGAAGTAATTTAAAAAAGTTATAATTATAAAACATAAGGACTAAAAGTGAAAAAAAATAGCAAAAAAAAACCTGTCTCCGTTAAAGAAGACGGCAAAATGAACCTTCAGAAGTTCATAGCGCATGCTGGAATTACTTCCAGGCGTAAGGCGGAAGAACTCATTCTTGCGGGACAGATAAGTGTCAACGGGGAAATAATAAAAGAATTGGGTGTAGTAGTAGATCCTGAACACGATGCGGTCAAATACAAAGGCGCGCAGATACGGCTGGAGCAAAAAGTTTATCTGGTTATGAATAAACCAGAAGGGACTGTTTCTACGGCGAGTGATGACAAGGGCAGGCGCACTGTTATCGGCATAGTAGAAAGGCAATTTGACCGCAGGTTATATCCTGTGGGAAGGCTTGATTTTAATACGACAGGTTGTCTTATAGTCACCAATGATGGGGACTGGGCGTACAAAATAATACATCCAAAATTTGAGATAGAAAAAAGATACATTGCCAAGATAAAGGGAAGAATTTCAAAAGAAGCAATTGAGCGTCTTAAAAAAGGGGTAAAAGTGGAAGACCGTATGCTGAAAGCGGTGGATGCAGGGCTGTATCAGAAAAATGATAAAAATGATATCGTGCAGGTGAAGATAACCGAAGGCATAAATCATCAGGTAAAACTTATGTTAAAGGCAGTGGGAATGCCGGCGATATGGCTTAAAAGACTCAGCGTCGGAATGGTGGAAGTGGGAAATTTGGCACCCGGAGAGTGGCGGTTTTTGACAAAAAGAGAAATAGAATATTTTGATAAATAAAAAAAACAGGCGGAGGCGAAAATGAAAAACAATCTTAATATTTTTAGAAAACAGATTGACGCCGTGGATAAAGAGATAGTAGGCCTGTTGGATAAACGCGCCTCAGCTATTAAAGAAATTGCTCGGATAAAAAATAATATTAAAAAAGAAGTATATGATCCAGCGCGCGAAGCTCAAGTACTGGCAAAGGTCAGACAAGCTTCAAAAGGAAAGTTCCCCACAACCGGTTTGGAAGCGGTATACAATGAGATTTTTTCAGCTTCCCGAGTGTTGCAAAGAAAAACTAGAGTGATATTTTTTGGAGCCCCCGCCTCATACACGCATATGGCGGCTATGAAAAGGTTTGGCAGACAGGCGGAATATATCCCTGCCGCAAATACCAAAGATGTGTTTATGGAAGTGGAAAAAGGAAATGCCGATTACGGCTGTGTGCCTATTGAGAACTCCACTGAGGGTGCGGTCAATTATACTTATGATATGTTTGCGGATTTTGACCTGAAGATATGTTCTGAAGTGATGCTCTCAATAAAACACCATTTGCTTTCAAATGAAAAAAATCTGGCAGCTATTAAAACTGTGTATGCCCATCCCCAAGCCCTCGCACAGTGCAGGGAGTGGATAGAAAATAATATTCCTAAAGCCAAACTTAAAGAGGCCTCGAGCAATTCAAAAGGGGCGCAGTTAGCGGCGCAAGAAAAAGGTGCGGCAGCCATAGCAGGCGAATTAGCGGCAGAAATGTACGGGCTAAAGATAGTGGCAACTGCCATACAGGACATAGCAGATAACTACACAAGGTTTTTTATTTTGGGAAATACCATAAGCAAAAAAACAGGAAACGATAAGACCTCTATAATGGTCTCGATAAAAGATAAAGTGGGCGCACTGTATAAACTATTGAAACCTTTTGAAAAATATAAAATCAATCTTACCAGTATAGAATCAAGGCCGTCAAAGAAAAAGGCCTGGGATTATTATTTCTTTGTAGACATAAATGGCTACATTGAAGATGAAAAAGTTAAAAAAGCGATAGAGGAAATAAAAAAAGAGTGTGGGTATGTAAAAGTATTAGGGGCGTATCCCAAGTTTTAAAAAAGTATTTAATATAGGTATGAGTGGGGGCAAGGGCAAAGCCAAAGTTTGAACCACCCCGAAAGTATTTTATTGGAGGCAATAATGAAATCCCAAATGTATAAAAGCGCTGGTGTGGATATAGACAAGGCTGCGCGCGCGCTTGGAGCGGCGAAAAAATTTATTAAGTCCACTTTTAATAAAAATGTGGCTGTGGATTTTGGTGCTTTTGGCGGAGTATATAAACTTGACGGCGATAGCAAAAAATATCTGGTGGCATCTACTGACGGAGTGGGGACCAAACTCAAAATAGCACAGGCACTAAATATCCACGACACGGTAGGACAGGATATTGTAAATCATTGCGTAGACGACATTCTGGTTATGGGCGCAAAACCTTTATTTTTTCTTGATTACTTTGGTACTGGGAAACTTGAAGAAAAAGTATTGGTAAATGTTATAAAAGGTATGGCACAGGCCTGCAGGGAAAACTCCTGTGTGCTTATCGGCGGAGAAACAGCTGAAATGCCAGGAGTGTATAAAGAAGGGGATTATGACCTGGTGGGAACTATTATTGGCGAGATAGAAAAAGGCAGAGTAATCACAGGCGATAAAATAAAAGCGGGAGATACAGTACTGGGGCTAGCATCTGTCGGACTTCACACAAATGGTTTTTCGCTTGCAAGAAAAGTATTTGAGAGTAATAAAATACCCTATACAAAAAAAATGCCTGAGCTTGGGACTACTGTCGGCAAGGCCTTGTTAAAACCGCACCGGTCTTATCTGCAGTCAGTATATCCTATGATAGATAAGTTTTTTGATTCGGTAAAAGGCATAGCCCATATTACTGGCGGAGGTTTTTATGACAATATTCCGCGAGTGCTTCCGAAAACCGTGGACTGCGTGATAGAAAACGGGAACTGGCCTGTCCTGCCTATTTTCGGACTTATACAAAAATATGGTGGAGTGGCTGATGGAGAAATGCACAGAGTATTAGA
>CAILUR010000018.1 GCA_903837445.1 uncultured bacterium
CTTATCTTTTACTATTGTTATCGGAACTTTCATTATAAAACTGCAGTAAGTCAAGGTTTTCCATTATATCAAGATTTTCAATCATTTCCTTTTCATCACTGTTATTGGCTACTTTTATTATATTCCTACCAAAAAAAACTCCAAACGCCAAGAGCATCACTACTGCAAAAGCCACTCCAGCAGTTTTGAATTTCCTGACAGCAAAATACTCAGCCATTTTTTCGGTAAAAGTTTTATTTTTTTCGAGCTTTGTTTTAACTTCTTGCAAATGCTTCGCCCATATTTCATTTGGAAAGGTCACTTTTACAGAAGCCATAGCCACTCCTATATCAGTATATGCCTGAATTTTTTCCTGACATTCCTCGCAAGAAAATATATGTTCAGTTATGCTGGCTATTTTTACTTTGTCCTGTATCTCTCCATAAAAATAATCCAGGAGCTCATTTTCTGGCAGTCCACATTTTTTATTCATTTTTCCCACCACCGCGTTTCATTTTAAGCCGTATTTTTTCCATACCTCTGTTCAAATGCGATTTGACCGTACCTTCTGATAATTTTAAATGTTTCGCTATTTCCTTGATTTTGAGTCCTTCCACAGTTTTCAAAACAAACACTTTTTTTTGTGTCGCACTCAGTTCACTCAAAGCTTCGCTTATTTTTTCTTTTACCATTTTCGTATCAAAAGTGTCCTCTATATTTACTGTATCCTTTATCTCATACACCTTGTTTTCTCCGTCAGCCCGCTCCATATCAGACATATGACTTACCTTGCCTTCACTCTTTTCCTTGCGTTTCGCATCGTAAAAGGTGTTCATAGTCACCCTGTATAAATATGTTGTAAACGAGCTGTCTCCTCTAAAGTCCTTAATGTTCTTCACAAGTTTTACAAGTACATCCTGTGAAATATCCCACGCTTTGTTATAGTCCAGAGTAAGCCCATACACCATATGGTAGATGCGTTTTTGATGCTTTACTATCAGCTCATCCACTGCACCGGACTTTTCGGACTTAATATCCTGTATTATTTCCTTGTCATCTCTTTCCATATTTTCCTTCCAAGTATATGACGAAAATTCCCTATTTTTAGTTTACAGGGATTTATCTTTTTTCCACATTATTATTGCATCATCCTTATTCTCATAATATTTCTCGCGCCTGCCTTTTTCCTCATACCCATGCCGTTTATACAAATTGACCGCCGAAGTATTGACCGCCCTCACTTCAAGGGTAAAAGTACTCATTCCAAGTTTCAAAGCTTCCTCTTCCAGTTTACTTAAAAGCGCATTGCCTATGCCTTGTTTTCTGGAGGTGGGAACTACGGCGATATTTGAGACATGTATAAAATCCACTATTTTGTCTCCCATAATGTAGCCCAAGACTTCATTTGTCTCGTCAGCTACTGCTACTACGAAAATACTTTCTCCAGCTTGGGATTTTGATATTTCAAATTTGAACGCCGTCTGCGACCAGGGGGCAGAGTATGAGACTTTTTCAATTTCAGCTATCTTTTCCACATCTTCTTTTTTAGCAAAACGAATATGATACATTTAGCACATTACCCTAAATGCCTTTTTTAAAATATGTGTTCATATGGTATAGGTGTTTCCCTGTTTTACTAAAGTTAGGTCAAATCCTTTTATCTTTTTAAGCTCTTTCTCCACTTGCTGCTGGTATTCTGGTTTAATGTGATAAATAAATATTTTGGGCTTTGCTTTATCCCCAATTTTTTTCAGTTGTGCTTCAAGGACGGCAGGTGTGAGATGTCCTGTCTTATCTGCTAAGTCAGCTCGTTCATTTGGAAACGAGGTTTCCACAAATATCGCTTTTAATTTTGTTCCCAGTTTTTTTCCTTCTTGCCATATCGCCTCTGTAGTTTTGGTGTCTCCGCTATAAAGCATATATGAATCGCCTTCGCCTATAAGATACCCGTTAGTAGGCACAGTATGGTTGACCGGAATAGCTTTTATTTTATACTTCCCAATAGTGACCCACTTCAGATAAGAAATCGGCATATAAGAAAACACTGGGGCCCCGGCTTGATTTTTTATTTTTGTAAAATCAGGCCAGACAGTGCCATTCATAATATATTTTTTTATAGCCTCTAAGCTAAATTTCGCTCCCACAATTTTCAGGGACTCTGATTTATTGCTAAGTACATTGCCCCCTAAAAACGGAAGCGCACAAATATGGTCTAAATGTGGATGAGATATCAAAATGTTTCTTAGCTTGCGCTGGGCTTTAAGTTCCAAGTTAAGACCTATAGTCCCTGCATCCACAAGCGTATCTTCTCCGAGTAAAAATCCCGAGATATATTTTCCAGGCACTTCTCCGCCATAGCATCCCAACACCTTTATTTTCATATATTTCCCCCATCTCTGTGTCCGGCAATATTAAAAAACACCGGCAAGGAATCCGCACCTGATACTTTTTGAAATTTTATATAATTTATATACTCCTGAATATCCGTTTCCGCAATCAGAATATATTTTTGTTTAGCGAGAGCGTGGGCCGTTCTTACTCTGTCGTAGTTTTTATCCATTACGACAGGTCTTTTTTTCATGTCAAATATATTAAC
>CAILUR010000019.1 GCA_903837445.1 uncultured bacterium
ATCTATATAAAAGACCAGAATTATTCCTGTCAATGCCGCCAGCAGTCCTTTAATTCCCTTTGTGCCCGAGACTCTATGCCGTTTTATATATTCCTTGGCGCGCGCCCACAACTCAGGCATAGCTTCCATTGCTTTCGTTATTATATGTGCCTGTCTTTCCCCGTCCAAACCCATTCCGGCAAAAGGTTTAAGTAATTTTCTTATCCCCTGTGTTATCTCTTCTGGTGACGAGGTTTTAAAAGCCAGTGAAGATGCTGTGACAAGTATGCTTATTCTCAAAGCATACTCTGCTCCATTTTTCAAACCCTGTTGTGTTAATCTTAACCCTATAAAATCAAATATAATTTTTCCTTCAGGTGTTAAAAGCAAAGGCGTTAAAAAAGAAAAAAGAATAAAAACCCAAGTATACTTTATACCAGTCAACGCGTGTTTAATGGCGCCTGTGAAAAAAGCCATACTTATCAATGCCCCGAAGACAATTCCATAAAAACTTAGTTTTTCAAAGAAAATCACCGCTATGGCTATGCCCAGCACGGCAAGTATTTTTATATCTGCAGGGACAGCGTGCAAAGCTGATTTTTTATCACTTTCAGGTCCGAAAGTAAACTCCCCTTTTTTAAGGACAAAAGTCTTTTTAAATTTATTCGTGGCAGTTTTGTCTTCGAGTTTTTCACATACAGCAGATGCCGCGAGCCCTGTCAACAAACCCATTCCCACTGCGCTGATACCAAGCCACGGCAGGACCCAAAAAATACCACTATTTTTTATAAATAATAAATATACCAAAATAATTTGTACCGCATTATGTGTGATAGCCCCTGCTATACTGACTCCTGTAAGCGAAAAAATATTTACCCCTGTTTTTTTCTGTAGTCCAAGAAATACTCCCATAACACAAGTACTTGTCACAGCCGCACTTAAGCTTAATAAAAAAGCAGGGGACAAAAATGAGCCCATAATGGCTGCGCTTATCACAGTCCTTAGCATTGATATTTCAAACGCTGTCTCAAACCCTTCTTGTACCATAGCAATAAGGACTATCATATTTGCCATTCCGAGTTTTACTCCGGGAATAGGTTGAGGAAAGAAAGATTCTGCTATTTGTAAAACAGAGGCAAGGGCAGTCAGCATTGCTATCTTGTTCACAGAAGTTTTTGTAGCCATTAGTAAGACACCGCATCATAACTCTTTGTGTTGCCACCAGCTTTTATTTCTATAATAAGCCTTTTAGGAATACATATTATTTTTTGTGAGGGGGCTTCTATCCAACCCTCGTGGGCGCATATTTTTCTTGGGCAGTTGGTTTTTGATACATGTATTTTGCCATTTTTTACTTCTACCTCCACATTGTCACCAATATCAAAAATACCAGGGGTAGAAAGTTTCAGTTCATTTATCAATTTTCCATCGCGATAAATCTGTGCGGTGGTTCCCTTGGGCGCAGATATAGCCATTACCAGCGGGGCTATAGAGAACACCAGCACGCCTACCCCGAGAAGAATATCAAACACATTTAATTTATAAAGCCTGTTTTTGTCTTTCATTTTCTGTTCTCCATTGCCTTACTTTATCTCTAATATTAAGTTCACACTTCAACCTGTTTTTTTCGTTAAAAAATTACATTTGTGAAAAAAAAAGCCCGGAGTTTTCGCTCCGGGCTTTTACTCAGTAAAAATTATCGCCTTTACTGTTTTATTTTAATCCCGACAGCGAATACACTATTAGAGCTCTCTTCGCCGCTATCGTTACCGCTCTTGAGCTAACTGTCGCGCCGCTTACTGCGCGTATGCCTTTTCCCACTTCCAAAGCATCAGCTTCGCCTTTTCCAAAAAATTGGCTGAGGAAATTGGCAGTCTTAATGGCCTGCCCTCTTTTTTCTCTCATAGCAATAATCCCAATATTTTTAATAGTTTTAGCAGTTTTGTCAATGCCTATGGCAAAATCAATCATTCCCCATTTTCCCATTTGCGCTTCAATTACCACCACAGTATCTTTACCTGTGTATATTTCATATACTTTATTTACTGGACCTTTACTGTTCATTTTTGTCTGCACCACTATAATCTGTGCATCTGTAAGCGTCACTGTATGTTTTGTTAGTTCCACCCCTGGTGCAAGTTCTCCGAGCACTTTTGTGACTGCTTCATCCGCTGCAAAAAGCACGCCTGTTGCGAGTAACAGCATTACCGCTAAAATTATTTTTTTCATAATTTCCTCCTTTTCATTAAAATTTTTATTTTTCGTCTATATTAAAAAGTAATTCTCATTGAAATGGACGGTCTTGTGTAAATAACCTTCTTTGAATTATCTGTCAATCTAAAATCAGCAATGTCCACTGCCAGTTCAAGTATAGCACTATCTGCTAAGAAAATCTGTGCGCCTGGGGCATTAAGTATATACTTAGCGGCTTTCCCTGGAACTGAAGCATTTTCCAAAACTGTTTCGTGGTGAATCATTAGCTGCAGCCACGGCAGGACTTTATAAAGTACTTTCGCATAATAGCCTTCTGAATTAGCATCCTGCGAAACCGATATGGCTTTTTCTTGTTTGCCTTTTACAAACTCGCTTCTCAGCGTGAGACCTTCCCATACAAATATACCGCCTGCTGACCACTTTGTCCAAGCAAGTTTTTCAGCCGCATCATATCTTGTCCCATAAATTGACCCAAGTAGAGTGAGTGGTCCCAAAGTAGGCTCTATGTGAAGCATAGCTCCTGGCTCATTATTTACATCTGAAAAACCATCTGTGCTTCCTCCGTTTAAATAATATAAATAAACTGGCATAGATATGCTTCCAAAATCAAAGTTTCTATAAAATTGAATTCCGTTATCGTGCACAGATCCTACATTGTTATTTGCCGCAAATTTTCCGGAGTTGATTTCATCATCCCAAAAAAGTTCTCTTCCATATTCAGCTGTAAAAACAGGATGTACAGCACCAATTTCCATTTCTATTTCTCCTGGAAGAGCAAAAATCACAACCGCTTTTCCGTGACTAAAGCCGCTAAATGCTGGTGCTGTAGCCACAGCTGTCCATGTTACCCCTATTTTTGGAGTGGCACCTGTACTGGCTGAAAATTTAGGATCTACTTCAAAACTCAACCACTCATTAATTTTTCCTGAAACATAGAGGTCAAATTCCTTAAAAGAAACCCCATATGATTTTGTAATATCAAACTTTTTCTGTGTCGGTTCGTAACTTGTCCCATTTACCCGGTCAAAAATACCAAGTTTTATGTGTCCACCAATATGTGTTTCTATCGGCAGGTTTTGGCTCTCAGGCGCTATTGCCTGATTTGCCGCCGCAGCCACTACTCCTGATTGCTCTGTTTCACTCACTGTTACTGCCGTGCCTGCGAAAACACTTGTAGCTAAACCAAAACTTAAAACCATTGCTAAAACTCCAATTGCTTTTGTTCTCATTCTTTTCTCCTTTGTATTTAATTTATACATCTATTTTGATTTTTTTAACCACATTTCATAAAGCGGTGTTAGGACCATAAAAGCAGAGGCTAACCCTAAAAGCATTCCTGAGAGAATCATTAAAACCGCCCAAGGTCTCCCTGCATATCTTATAAGCCAAAAAGCCGAGTTAGCTATAAGCACTGCGACAAAGGCATCCACCAAGACAAACTTTTTTAACCACTGTGGAAAAGTTTTAGTAAAGACAAACGGCACACTCATAAGAAAAAACATCATTCCCATAGCGCCCATATGTGTATGTGCGGTCTGCGCTATTTCTTTGAATTCAGGTGCGAAAATTTGCTCTGCTTCATTTCCATTATACTTGTCAGCCACCCCTTTATAAGTCATTCCTGTATTTGCATACACATTTAGTATTGCCAGACAATATGCGAGCCCCATAACTATAAGAAAAGAAGTAAGCCATATTTTAATTGTCTGAGGCAAAGCGGGATAGTCCACCAAATTTTCTACATTTTTCATTTCAATTTTCATTTAAAACACCTCCTTTTATTTTATCTTTTAAAGTATATTACCACTATAGTAAGATTATACTCGAGGAATACTACTTGTCAAGTGATATTATGTGATTTTTTTCTTTATCTTATTCGGCAATTATAATTAGCATATATTGGCTTTATTTATAGGTTTTTCAGTATTTGAATTTTAAAGTTTTATTTTTTTAATCCCTTAAATCATAATAAAAAATATTTGATTACCAAAAAACCTAAATACCATTTAGTTTGTGAAACAAAAAACTTGCGGCAGTTATTTTTGTGAGCCCGAGCGAAACAAAAATATTACTGCCGCATGTCCAGCATAGTCCAAAGGACTATAGCAGGACTTGTACAGTTATTTTTGTGAGCCCGAGCGAAACAAAAATATTACTGCCGCATGTCCAGCATA
>CAILUR010000020.1 GCA_903837445.1 uncultured bacterium
AAGCCTAACCATAAAAATATTTCAAATTTTTCATTATATTTATTATATGCCTTTACATCTATTTTCTGTTTTTCAAGCTGATTTATAGTAGCGTAAATCTGTGCCAGCGATTCTTTGTTGGTGGCTCTAAAATACCTGCCGCCTGTCAATTGCGCGGCTTGAGTCAAGGTCGCTTCATCGGGTTCTTCCCATTTTGCTGGCCTTCCAAACTGGTCCATTATTTGCCCGCGCCTGCCATAAGCATCAGTACCCAGCATTGGTGCCCCGCCTTTTTGCCCTATGCCGATAGTATATATCTTAATGCCTTTATATCCCGCCAATTTTGCGGCCTGTAGCGTATCCATACCTGTATTGCTTCGCCCATCTGTGGTGAGAATAATAACTTTTGAAGGTCCTGATTTTTCAAGCCTGTTGACAGCATTTAAAATTGCTTCGCCTACTGCCGTGCCGTTTACCCTGACTGTGCCTATGTCAATCTGGTCAATGAAGCTTCTGACTATCTCATAATCTGCAGTGAGCGGACACTGGGTAAAACTTTTTCCCGCAAACACTACCAGCCCAACCCTATCGCTTTTTAACCCATTTACAAAATTTCTGCATACCTCTTTTGCGGCTTCCAACCTATTGGGTTGCAAGTCCTGTGCCTGCATACTCCCCGAGACATCCAGTGCCATAATAATATCTATGCCTTTCATACTTTCTTTTGTTTCTGTTTTAACTTCCTGTGGCCGCAAGACCGCTATGACCAAAAGTATCACGCCGATTATTTTTAAAACATCTGGAATAAACATAAGTATATTTTTTCCGCTTGTGGTTTTCTTTGCGAACATTACCAAATTTGATATTTTAAATTTCCCAAATTTAATATCCCTAAAAATAGCCAATGCCAGATATAACAATACCCCAGCCAAAAGATAATAAATCAAATTTATATTAGCCCATCTCATCTGCCAGACATCCTTTCTCTTTTTCGGAAAAAAGCCGTCAGAGCATTTATATAGGATTCCCCTGAGTTTAGGACCATATAATCAATCCCCAGCGTCTTAAACTTTCGAAATAATTGACCATCCGCTTTGATGCTTTCTTTGGAATATTCTTTCAGAGTTGTCCTGTTTGAAGTATTTAACCAGCGCAGGGTCTTCGTCTCAGAATCATACACAGGCACCATTCCTATATCAGGCAGAGTGGAGTCAGTTTTATCACGCAATACCACGGCTATCAAATCATTATTATGTTTTAATATTTTAAGTCCGTTATTAAAGTCCTTTTCATCATAAAAATCAGACACTACAAAAATAGTAGAGCGTTTTTTTAATATGTGCCGTAGGAAAATCAAAGCATCATTTATGTCAGTCCCAGTCCCTTTTAATTTTGGGTTTAAAATTTCTCTGATTATTCTCAAGGTATGTTTTTTACCTTTTTTAGGGGGCACATACTTTTCCACTTCGGAAGTGAATCCCATAAACCCGACCCTATCATTATTTAGATTTGCGGTAAAGGCCAGTGCCGCTATAAACTCAAACATTATATCTTTTTTTAAA